>NZ_CP019332.1:2523144-2823144 GCF_002163855.1 Winogradskyella sp. PC-19
TTCTGTTTTCATTCCAATTATTAATCTGTAGCGCAATGAGAATCCCAATCACTACTAGAATAATTTCGCCAATAGCGTATTTAAAGTATTTGGATGTTTTGTTTTCCATAACAAGATTTTGGCGGATTTTTCGGAAGAATTTTATCATTACTTATTTCTTTCTTTAAGAAGACTTAATATTTTGGTTGCTTCTATTTGAATTTTTTCAAGATCCTTAGTTAATAAGATACAATTCAAATAATAGTAGTTTGCGACTCTGTTTTTGTAATCCATATTATTGATGGAATATGTTATAAATTCTTCAGACTTTTGCTCTATTAAATAATCTGGATACCAATTAAAATTTTCTTTCCAATAGTTATAGTTACTCTTTAAATCTTCAAAAATAACTTCATTAAGTCCTTCTAATCTTTGGTTGTAGAGTTCGTAAAAATCATTAATGGTAATTTGCAAAGCATCTGAAAAGAAATCACTTTCATTAAAACTGCGTAGTTGCTCATAACCTTTAGTTTTTAAAGTAAAGCCTTCGCTTCCGTTAATTAAATTATAGTATGTAGAATTAGTATCATAATCCTCTTTATTTAAGTTACCTTTTATAACGTGATTTAATAAAGGCGACTTACTCTCGTTGTATTTTAATATTTTTGCTATAGCTTTTTTGTCTGACTCTAAATCGCTAATCACTAAATCATATATAGCATTTAATGATTCTTTTTCTTTTCTGTTTTCATTCCAATTGTTTATTGCCAAAGCGATGAGAATCCCAATAACAACAAGGATAATCTCGCCAATAGCGTATTTAAAGTATTTGCCTGTTTTATTTTCCATAAGTAAGTTTTTACGAATTTTTCGGAAGAATTTAATCATTATTAAAACTTGGGTTTTTCTCAATTAACTTTTGAATATTTTGGGCTTTTTCTATAGCCTCTGCGTAAAGATCTTGTTGTTGTTTTAATTGGTAATATCTCGCGAAAATTAGTGTTGCCATTTTATGATCATTTTTTATTGTTTCAACGTCAAGCGCAATAGGTTTTCGTCTATCGTTTTTGTAATACTCACTTGTTATAGGGTTTTTATTACTACCTTTTCTATGATACTTACTATAATTATCAAAGTAGTATGGCTCAAAATCTTTTTTTATGAATGTGTTTGCAATTTCTTCGCGTTCCGTCACACGATATAATAGGTTATAAAAATATGTTATGTCACTCTGTAAGGTTATGGGTAAAAGAGAAAATTCACCATTTTGATTTAATTTATCATAAGCCGAAGTATTACCATAAAAATTATATTCAAATATGTTGTCTATAATATAACTTGTTGTTAAAGAATCGAACGGTGTTATTTGTTGAAATTGTTCGGAGAGTTTTTTACATGAAGTTAAATTATTTTTGACTTTAGTACTTAATGTATTTAACTGAATAAGATCATCCGAAATATTTTGATACAATAGATTTAGTTGCACATCAGCAGACTTTTTTGATTTAGACTGCTCATTCCAATTATTAATTTGTAGTGCAATCAAAATCCCAATAACAACGAGCACAATTTCGCCAATGGCGTAGATAAGGTACTTACTAAATTTGTTTTCAGTAAGTAGGCGTTGACGAACGCGACGAAAAAATTTAATCATTTACTGTCTTTAGGTTCAAAGTAAATTAGGTTGATGGTGTAGTTGGGTTAGTTGTAAATATCTGTCTGTAAATATGTTATTATGTTACAAAGCTATATTGTTTTTAAAATTACAATTTTCTAGCTTAAAAAATAAAAGGCATTACAAACTGAAATAATAGTATTAATAAAGCTACTGAAATTAAATTCAAGATAATACCAGCGCGAGCCATTTGATACACTTTTATAAAACCACTAGCAAATACAATGGCATTTGGAGGTGTTGCCATTGGTAGCATAAACGCGCAACTGCTCGCAATAGTTACAGGAATTAGTAAATGTAAAATTGGGATATCTAAACCAATAGCTATACCTGCAACAACAGGTGCTAAAACAGCGGTTAAGGCAACGTTGCTCATCAATTCGGTCATAAATAGCATAAGGATAATTAGTAGCGAAGCCGCAGCTAAAACACCTATATTGGCGTTAGAAATTCCGTTAGCAACTACATCTACAATACCACTCGACGACATACCTTTTGCTAAAGCTAAACCACCACCAAATAATATTAAAATACCCCAAGCCAATTTATGAGTATCGCTCCATTGTAAAACAAAATCTCCCTTTTTTAGGTTATGCGGAACAGCAAATAAAGCTATGGCCCCAAAAATACTAATCATCGTATCGTTAAGACCAAGAGACGGAATAAGCTGATTAACTAGTGTTCTAAAAATCCATAGCGAAACAATAACTGCAAAAATAATAAGTACATGCTTTTCTTTTGGAGTCAGTTTCCCAAGCTTTTTTAACTCATCCGAAATCACAGAATTCGAAGCGCCAAAAACCAAACCTTTGGACGGAAAAAGCAGCTTGACTAATATCAAATACACAATCGAAACCAATAATGCTGAAAATGGCAATCCAAAAGACATCCATTTCACAAAAGAGATTTGGGTGTTATATTCGTTTTCTAACAATCCTATTAATACCGAGTTTGGTGGTGTCCCAATTACCGTTGCGATTCCACCGGCATTAGCCGCAAAAGCTATACCTAGCATAACGCTTAGTGCAAAGTTTTTATCGGCTTTAGTAAAACCATCGTCGTCATTAATAAGTAAGTTTATAACTGACATTGCAATAGGTAACATTACAACGGTACTCGCCGTGTTACTTATCCACATGCTCATAAAAGCGGTGGCAATCATAAAACCTAAAATAACTTTGTTGGGTGATGTTCCTGTGAGTTTTATAATGGTTAATGCAATGCGTTTATGAAGATTGACTTTCTCTAAAGCCAATGCCAGTACAAAACCTCCAAAGAATAAAAACACAATAGGACTGCCGTAATTAGCGCCAACATCTGCCATTGGCATTATTTTAAATAACGGAAATAACAGCAACGGCAAAAGCGCTGTTACTGATATTGAAACCGCTTCGGTAATCCACCAAATTACCATCCAAGTGGCAACACCAATTACAGTATCGGCAGTTTCTGAAATAAAACTAATGGATGTAAACTGAATAATGAAAAATAAAATTGGTCCCAAAAAAAGACCAATGCGTTTTGATAGTGGATGGTTATTCATGATTTAAAAATAGAAATTAAATACGAAACTTTAGTTTTGAGACGTTCACTTTAATATGAAGAAAATTTTAGGCTTTTTAATCTTAATTGTCGTCGGTGTTGCAGTTGCGTATCAATTTCAGCCAGTAAAGCAAACTATTGCAGCTGTAGTAACAAAACCATCCTATGTAAATGAAACAGAAAAAATCATTAAAACGCGAGTTAATACTACTGAAAATTTTGAACGTGTAGTTGTAGATTCTTCTTCATTTCAATATTACATCAGACATCAAAAATTAAAAGTCTTTGGTTCTAAGGTGATTAATTACGATGGTAATCCTTATTTCTATCAACTCGGTCATGTTGGTGTTTTAGATGTCGATGTGCCAAGCAATGGCTTACAGCAATGTGCAGATGCTTTAATGCGTTTGCGAAGCGAATATTTATGGGAAACCAATCAGAAAAATAAAATAGGATTTAATTTTACAAGCGGCCATTATTGCTCTTGGACAAAATATGCTGAAGGTTACCGACCTAAAATTAACGATAATAAAGTAAGCTTTCATAAAACAGCTTCTGCAAATAGTAGTAAGGCGAATTTTTACAAATATCTCAATCTAATTTATACCTACGCTGGTACAATGTCTTTAAACCATGAGTTGAAGGAGATAAAAGCCATTAATAAGTTACAAATCGGAGATATGCTTATTGTTGGTGGTTTTCCTGGTCACATTATTATGATTGCCGATATTGCTAAAAATGTAAATGGCGAGCGCCAATTTCTGCTTATACAAGGCAACACACCAGCACAAAGTATTCATATGCTTAAAAACTTGGATGATACCTCAATTTCGCCTTGGTATAATTTAGAAATAAATTCGGAAATATCTGTCCCAGGCTTTACCTTTGCAAACTCTAAGTTTGTAAGATTTAAAGATGAGTAAAGCACTTTCAAAACAAGAATTACATAACCTTGCCATGAACCATGTTGGTAAGGATTTGGAGTCACGCGGGTTCGAGTTTGTTGCCATTAATAGCAAACTAAAAAAGCACCCTCAATTTGTATGTATTGACAAAAATAGTCAGTACTTTTTTGTAATTGTTAGAGCTACAGTTTTACCTGATAATCCTAATAACTATGATGTTGTTTGGATGGAAACATTTAAAAAGCATGCCTATGACAAAGACGCAAAAGTCCTATACGCAGGTGTTGGCTTAGGTAATCCAAATGGCGAAGACTTACCAATCTATCTTAACGAAGAATACTTAATTGAATACAATGGGATTCAAGTATTAGAGAATAACTTAAACTAGATATTATGAAAAGAGTGATTTTGTTATTGTGTGTTTGTTTATCCTTTTTTTCATGTAAAAATGAAAAGTCGATAGAAAAAAACATTAAACTTAATGGGCCAGTTTTTGGTACAGGATATAACATTCAATACCATTCTGAAGAAGGGATTAATTATCAGCCTCAGTTTGATAGTTTATTTGCAGTTATTAATAAGTCGTTGTCAACGTATATACCTGATTCTGATATTTCTAAATGGAATAGGAATGAAGAGTTCAATGTTGATAAGCACTTCCGAAAAGTATTTAATACTTCAAAAAAAATTTTCAAAGAGTCTAAAGGTATTTTTGATCCTACCATTGGTAATGTTGTTAATGCATGGAATTTTGGACCTGATGAAAACAAGTTTTTAACAGACAGTGCAACCATTCAAAATTTAATGAAGCATGTTGGGTTTGATAATGTAAAAATGTTACCGACTCGTTTTATTAAGCCTGATACAGTTTATTTAGACTTTAATGCCATCGCTAAGGGTTATGGAATTGATGTTATTGCAGATTTTATAGCATCCAAAGGTATCAATAACTATTTGGTTGATATTGGTGGAGATATGCGTTCTTCTGGTATAAATAAAGACAGTAAAAAAGGTTGGACCGTAGGAATTGAAGACCCTAATTTTGATGGTTCAAAATCCTATTCTAAAGCAATTACATTGAAAAATATGGGTATGGCAACTTCTGGTACATACCGAAAGTTTAAGCTTGATGCTGCCGGAAATAGATACGCACATATTATAGATACCAAAACAGGCTATCCAACAAAGACTAATGTGCTCAGTGTTACAGTCATTGCACCAAGTGCAATGTTAGCAGATGCTTATGCCACTACGTTTCAGGCTATGGGAGTTGAAGAGGCCAAACACTTTTTAAATGTACACCCAGAACTGCAGGCTTATTTTATTTATTTAGATAAGAAGAATGTATTGAAAATTATGAGTTTGAATGGGTTTGCAGAGTAAGCTTGGCTTTAGCAGTTGTAAATGCCAATTCACAAAAAAATAGAACAACATTGTCATAGTATTTTTATTTTTGTTAAAACTAATTTCTTTACAATGAAGTTTAAACAAGGTTTTCTTGGCTTATTTTCTATAGTTATTATGGCTGGCTTTTCGCAATCACCTAAGTTAGATAGTTTGCAAAATTTGGTAGATAATTATGCAAATAAAGATAAAGTTAGGATAAGTTATCTGGTAGATATCTCGAACTATCATTATAAGAAAGATATAGATAAGGCGGAGCCTTACATGAAAGAGGCTATTGCCATAGCAGAATCTCTAGAGGATTATCAAACTGTATCAGAATTAAAAACCCGCATGGCTGATAATTATGTATCGCGAGGACTATTTAAAGAAGCACTTTCTGAAATTCTGCAGGCGGCAAGAATCCAAGATAGTATAGATGTATCTTTAAAAGATAAAATTTTTACTCAAAACATATTGTCTACGGTCTACAGAGGTTATGGAGATAATCAAAAATCGTTAGATGTGATTTTAAAGGTTATTGAATTATCAAAAAAAATCCCATTATCAAGTGAAACCGTTAAATATTATTATAATGCAGGTGGATCTTATGCCCAATTGAAAGATTTAGATAATGCTGAAATATGTTATTTGAAAGCTAAAGAAATAGCAAATAAAATAGGTGATAAACACATGGAAATTATTATGACTTCTGTTTTAGGAGACCATTATAAGAATATTTCAAAGTATAAGGAGGCTAAGCAGATGATTACAAAATCCTTGGATTATTACAAAGCCAATAACGAAGATCGAAACTTGGCATCTTCATATAGAATTTTAGGAGATATAGAATCTTTACAAGGTAATACCAAAGAATCCATACCATGTTATGAAAACGCCTTAGAAATATTTGACAGAACGGGTAACTTGTATTATTCTAAAATGACTAATCAACGTTTGTTTATTGCATATAGCATTGTAAAGGAGCGCGAGAAAGCTAATATGGCCAACAACCGCTATAATACATTAAAAGACTCTTTAGATACTAAGGAGCGTAAATCTTTAATTGCAGAAATGAATGTAAAGTTCGATATTGAAAAAGTAAAAAAACAAAAGGAAATAGCAAATTTGCAAAGTAATAAGAATAAAAATATGTTTATTGGTTCGACCATATTTGCAGTCTTAATACTTTTAAGTTCTTTGCTTTATATCGGTAGACTTCGCGCTCATAAAAAAGCAGAATTGATTACAGCAGAATTGAAAGAAACTCAAAAGCGTTTGGCACTAGAAAAACAGTATCGAGATTCTGAGTTAAAAGCTTTAAAATCGCAAATGAATCCACACTTTGTTTTCAATGCACTTAATTCTATTCAGGATTATATTGTCCTTAATAAAAAGGATTTGGCAAGTGATTACTTAGGGAAGTTTGCGGACTTAATAAGGAATTATCTTCATTTTAGCGATACAGGTTTTATTTCGGTTAGTGATGAAGTTCATAATCTAAAATTATATTTAGAGCTTGAGAAACTAAGATTTGAAGATGAATTTCAGTACCATCTAAAAGTTGACAGCACAATCAATACAGAGGTTGTAAAAATCCCGACAATGCTTATTCAACCCTACATAGAAAATGCACTAAAGCACGGGCTTTTCCATAAGAAAGATGATAGGAGTTTAGATATTAATTTTTTTAAGTTATCCGACAAAGTGCTTCAATGCGTAATAAAAGATAACGGCATTGGAAGAGAGAAATCCAATGCAATAAATGCAAAACGAAAAGAAGTCCAGAAAGCATTTGCTCTTAAAGCTACTGCAGAGCGTTTAGATTTGCTCAATTACGGAAAAGAACGAAAAATCGGTGTGAATATCATAGACTTGAGAGAAGACGGTAAAGCTCTGGGGACTAAAGTCATTCTTAATATCCCAATTTTAACTTAGTATGAAAGCACTCATTATTGATGACGAAAAAAAGGCACGACAAGTATTGCGTATCTTGGTTCAAGAAAACTGCTCAAAAATTACAGACATTTTTGAAGCCAAAGACTTGCTTTCAGGTATAGAGCTAATAAAAATACAACAACCCAGTATTGTCTTTTTAGATATAGAAATGCCAGAACATTCAGGATTAGAGATTTTGAATTTTATTGAAAAAGAAGTTCATAATTTTGAAATTATTTTTACAACGGCTTATAGCGAATATGCCATACAAGCATTTCAATTATCAGCTATTGATTACCTATTGAAGCCTGTGCGTCCAAATCAGGTAAAAGCCGCTGTGCAAAAAGCCATTAGCTTTTTGGGGAATACCCAAATTAACAAGCGATTGACAGAACTAAAATCTAGTCTAGAGGACAGCAGCTTTAAAAAGATAGGATTGCCTTATTCTGAAGGTATAAAGTTTGTAAATTTTAACGATATCATTACGCTTGAGGCAGATGGTATGTATACCAATGTGAGTACAACATCCTATGGTAATATTTTAGTTAGTAAGCCTCTTAAGTTTTTCGTAGAAGCTTTAATAAACATAAAGTTATTTTATCGCCCACATCGTTCTCACCTAATTAATCTTTCCTATATAAAAGATTATGTCCGTAAAGATGGCGGATATATTATTATGGAGAATGACAAAACTATATCTATTTCAAATGATAAAAAAGAAGAATTTCTAACGATTGTTCATAATATCTGAAGGCTTTAAAAGTTCAAAATCCAGTTTCAGCAATTAGTCACTAAACTAGGTTGTTTTTGATGGTATTTTTATCCTAAACAATAAGTTTTATACTCATGAAAACAAAATTACTTTTTTTGATGTTACTGTTAGGTGCTTATGCATTTACTCAAATTCCGATAGACGATACAAAACGATATTTGTTTATAAATGGCAGTTTACAAAATGATGCTAATCCAGGAACAAGTGATTTGGTTCGTTCGGGTAATGCACCTTCTGTAATAACAGGGCAAGACGGCATTCCTAATAATGCTGTACAGTTGCTAGGAACAAGTTTTAATGCAGGTCAAATATCTGCAAGCCAATTTCAAAGTACCAATCAAGAAGTGTCTATTAGTGTTTGGATTAAAATCGAATTTTCTAGTAGTGCTACTCGAGGTATTTTTAGGCAAACACATTCAAATGGAACACTTTATGGTTATGATTTTTATTACAGTGGTACTACGTTAAAAATGTATAGCCGACACAGTTGTTTTGGTACAAACTGTGATCAAACAAATACACTTTCTAGTTCTACCACAATAAATGATAATCAGTGGCATCATGTCGTTTTTAGTGTGTATAAAGAGCAAGGTACAAGTCAAGAACGCTACGTACAACGATTATATATAGATGGTGTTTTAGATGCTAGTTATGATTTTCCTTTTGTAGCTTCAGGAACTGGTTTTGGCCCTGTACTTTGGTCAAATAATAACAATTTGTTGATTGCACAACAACCACAAAGTCAATTTTATGAAGGTGCTTTAGACGATATAAGGCTTTATGAACGAGCCTTAACAAATGATGAAATCGTGTATTTGTCAGGTGGTACACCACCACCAGTTGTTAATATTCCAGATGTTAATTTTAAATCTTGGTTGGTCAACAATGCCTCTGTAAATACAAACGGAGATACAGAAATTCAAGTTAGTGAGGCTATGAGTTTTTCAGGAACCTTACAACCCATTGGAGTAGGTATTTTAGACTGGACGGGTATTGAATCGTTTACAGCATTAACAAGGTTGGACGCTGATACTAACAATGCTTCAACAATAGACTTAAGTCAAAATATAAATTTGCATACCTTTTTGTATGCAGAAGCTTTTCAATTGGCCACTGTAGTCTTACCTAATTCTAATACCTTACAAATCATTAATATTACAGATTCAAAACTTTCAAGTCTAGATTTATCAAATTATACTAACCTCACTGCTGTTGGATTTGCTAGTGGGAGCCTGCTTTCTAGCTTGGATTTAAGAAATGGAAATAACACAAGTATTACATCATTCAACTCGCAATTTACTCCCAATTTGAATTGTATTTTTGTTGATGATAAAATGTATAGCCAAACGAATTGGATTAATATTGATGCTGCCAATAATTTTGTTGAAACCGAGTTTGAATGTAATTCTCTTACCGTTACAGACTTTAATTTTAATAAAATTAAAATGTATCCAAACCCAACACGCAATACCTTAAATATCGAGGTAAATAAACTTGAAAACAGCTACATAAGAATTTTTGACATCACTGGTAATGAAGTCATTACAACAAACCAAAAGCAGATAAATATTTCACAGCTTAAAAGCGGTGTTTATATTCTTAAGGCGTTAACAATTTCGGGAGAGGTCGTTAAACGTTTTATAAAACAATGATTCTTTAAATTTAAGTCTATAATAAGAGCAGTAAAAGTTTCTTTTACTCTATTTATATACAAGTGGAATAACTTCTCCTTTAGTAAGGCAATATTTTTTTATCTCATCTTTTGAGAGTTTAGCAGTGTAATCAATTTCATTAACTCTAAAGCCAATAGAACGAAGTTTGTCAAAGTAATCACGACCATAAACTCTAACATGATCATATTGGCCAAATATTTTTGCTCGTTCCTTTTTATTAGTTATTGTATTGTCTTCAAAAGTTAAACTTTTTTCTAGGTCCTGTGGAATTTGAAAAATCCCCCATCCATTTGGTTTCATAACACGATATAGCTCTTGCATAGCTTTAGTGTCGTCTGGAATATGTTCCAAAACATGGTTGCAAAGAATAATGTCATAACTGTTATCTTCAAAAGGAAGATTACAAATATCTGCTTTGATATCGGCTATTGGAGATAATAAGTCTGTTGTTGTATAATCTAGATTATCTAACTTTTTAAATAGTTTTAGAAAACACTGTTCTGGCGCAAAATGTAATACTTTCTTTTTCGCAGAGAAAAAATCAGTTTCATTTTTTAAATATAGCCAAAGTAGTCTGTGTCTTTCTAAAGAAAGAGTTGATGGAGAAAGTATACTACTTCTTTGTTCATCATAACCATATGGCAAGAAAGTCCTAAAACTATTACCATCAATTGGGTCAGTAAATTTATTTCCTTTTAGAAAGAATGCGAAAATTGGACGAACAATGTAACTAAACCTTATTAGTAATGGTCTTGGAATAACGTTTAATATATACTTAAAAATTGATTTCAAGTTAATTATAAATTTAGGAAGTCTTGAAATTTTTTGTATGTCAAGATTTTATAGATAAGTGCAACTCCAAATACCAATTTAAAAAGTGTTCCAATAATATATAATTCAAAACCATAAGGCCAATGTAGAATTTTGAATAAAGAACTAATAATTGCTATAAGAAACCCAACGATAATTAAAACTAAAATATATTTTGTTTTCATAATTATAAAGTTAATGTCTTTTGTCTAAACTCATCTTCTTCATTACTTTTGATACCTAAAGCTTCATAAACATATGCAAAGGTCGAAAGTAGTTCTGGCTTACCATCTAATATTGCGACATCGTGTTCAAAATGTGCACTTGGCTTATTGTCTAAGGTGGTAATAGTCCAGCCATCCCTGTGTTGCTTTATCCGTTGCGTTCCTAAATTTATCATAGGCTCGATAGCGACTACCATACCTTCAACAAATTTTTTACCACGACCACGTTTTCCGTAGTTTGGCATTTCTGGATCCTCGTGCATTTTACTTCCCAAGCCATGTCCTACCAATTCGCGAACCACTCCATAGCCATGGTTTTCACAATATTTTTGAATAGCATAACCAACATCACCTACACGATTTCCAAGCTTAAATTCTCTAATACCAACGTAAAGCGATTCTTTTGTTACCTGAAGTAATTTTTTTGTTTCAGGAGCAACTTCTCCTATTTCAAAAGTGTAAGCGTGGTCACCATAAAAGTCATTTTTGATAGCACCACAATCAATAGAAATAATATCACCTTCAACTAGAGGTGTGTCATTTGGGATGCCATGAACCACTTGAGAGTTTGGACTCATACATAGTGTGTTTGGAAAATCATATAATCCCAAAAATCCTGGTATGGCACCTTGGTCACGGATACATTCTTCAGCTATCTTGTCTAACTCTAATGAGGTTACTCCTGGCTTTACAGCTTTTGCCACTTCACCTAAAGTTCTAGAAACAACAAGGGCAGCTTCACGCATTAACTCAATTTCTTCTTTTGTTTTTACAACAATCATTTTATTCTGTATTGGTGCGCAAAGATACTAAAATAAGTATGCTGTTTCTATCTATTAAATAAGCCAAAGAAACCTTTTTTAGATTTTGGTTTTTCCATATTAGGAATGTCGTTTGTAAGCATTTGATAAACTTTTCCCCAACCAATAAAACCGCCAATATTTCTATCATCAATAAAATAGTCTGCATGAATTTTTGGACTCTTGTCTATATCAAACTGTTCTTCTGGAAAACTTTTATTGACTGCGTAAAATTCTATGCCATTTTCTTTACAAAATAAAACTGCTTCTTCTAGCTTTTTACCATCTCTATAAGTCCAGAGTATTAGACGATGTCCATCGTTCTGAAGACGTGTTAAAGTTTCAAAAGCAAAGAGTTGAGGTTTACCGATATTAGGATAGGCATCCTCGACTATGGTGCCATCAAAATCTATAGCTAATATGAGTTTGTCTTTATATTTCATTAGTTAAACCAAACTATGTTGAGTCATTGCTTCAGGTTTCTCAATTCCCATTAAATGTAATATTGTAGGTGCAATATCTCCCAAAATACCGTCTTTAATTTGTTTTAGGTCATTATCAATTAAAATTACAGGAACAGGATTTGTGGTGTGTGCTGTATGTGGTGTTCCATCAGGATTTATCATGGTTTCGCAATTACCATGGTCTGCGATAAGTATAGTAGTGTAATTATTATCTAATGCTGCAGTAATAACGTCTTTTGTACAAATATCAACAGCTTCACAAGCCTTAATAGCAGCTTCCATAACACCAGTATGTCCAACCATATCGCCATTTGCAAAATTTAGACAAACAAAATCGACATCTCCTTTTTCTAATTCAGGAACCAAAGCATCTCGTAATTCGTAAGCACTCATTTCTGGTTTTAAATCGTAAGTTGCCACTTTAGGTGAATTTCTTAAAAGTCGTGTTTCACCGTTAAATGGTTCTTCTTGACCACCAGAAAAGAAAAATGTTACGTGTGGATACTTTTCAGTTTCTGCAATACGAATTTGCTTTTTATTATATTCCTCTAACACCTCGCCTAAGGTCTCAGTAAGATTATCTTTATTAAAAATGACGTTAATGCCCTTAAAATTTTCGTCATAATTAGTCAGTGTGACATAATGTAAGTTAAGCTTATGCATACCAAACTCATGAAAATCCTTTTGAGAAAGTACCTCTGTCAATTGACGACCTCGGTCTGTCCTGAAATTAAAGAAAATAATAACATCATCTTCTTTGATAGTACCAATAGGATTACCGTTTTCATCAATATTTACTATTGGTTTAATAAATTCGTCGGTAATACCTTCTTCGTAACTAGATTCTATAGCTTTTAGGATTTGTGATGTTTGTTCGCCATTTCCATTAACCAATGCATCATAGGCTATTTTCACTCGTTCCCAACGTTTGTCTCTATCCATTGCGTAGTAACGACCAGTAACTGTTGCTAATGTTGCATTGGATTCGGTAAGTTTGTCTTCTAACTCAGAGATAAATCCATAGCCAGATTTAGGGCCTACGTCTCTTCCATCTGTAAATGCGTGTACAAAAACATTATCAAGATTATTTTCTTTAGTAGCGTCTAATAGACCAAAAAGATGTTTGATATGAGAATGAACACCGCCATCACTAACTAATCCTAATAGGTGTACATTTTTATTATTATTTTTTGCATAAGCAAAAGCATCTTTTAGTACTTGCTCTTCTTGAAGTGTTTTGTTTTTGACAGCTAAGTTGATTTTTACTAAATCTTGGTATACGATGCGACCGGCACCCAAATTCATATGTCCTACTTCACTATTGCCCATTTGGCCTTCTGGTAAACCTACATGTAAACCATCTGTTCTTAAAGTCGCGTGTGGGTATTTAGTATATAGTGAATCTATAAAAGGTGTTTCAGCATTGTCAATAGCAGAAACTTTTGGGTCTGGGGACATGCCCCAGCCATCCAAAATCATAAGAATTACTTTTTTATTCATGACCATTTGTTAGTGAATACCAAAGATAATACTTCATCATTCATATCATATTTCAATATCATAAAAAAAATTAACTAACATTTTTTTATTTAAATAAAAACTAAATATTGTGTGAAATAAGTTAATTGTGATGAAGTTAACATATTTGTTTCCATACTGTTAAAGCTATGTTATCTCTTATCTTTTTATGTAACAGAATAAAATTTTAGTCGTCTCTCTATTATAATCAAAAACATAATTAATCAATTAAAAATCATTCATCATGAAAAAATCAGTAACAGTTTTGGCTTTAGCATTAAGCCTTTCAATTCCAACAGTAAATGCATCAAATCCCGAAATTTTATCAATTCCTATTTCTGTAGTTGAAGAGAACACTAATGTTAGTGCACTTTGCACAGCTGTAGCTAAAGGAGATATTGAAAAGGTAAAGCAACTACTAAATAATGGAGTAGATGTAAACAAAAAATCGAACGGTATGCAGCCTATACATTATGCGGCAAGGCATAATAGAGTAGATATAATTAAAGTACTTATTACTGCGGGTTCGGATATTCATACACCATGTGATAAAGGCTATACAGCAATAAGCCATGCGCAGAAAACAAACGCAGTTGAAGCTGCTGAGTTTTTAAAGCGTTTTAAAAGATTTAAAAGATAAATGTCTGGAGAGACAATTATTTGAGTTAGTTAATTGAGAAAAGCGTCCTTTTTAGGATGCTTTTCTGTATTTATTAATAGCTTCTTTTATTTTTTCAATTCGATTTTCTGGATCAGGATGAGTGCTTTGGAACTCTGGTTGTCTGTTTGGACCGGCTGCATCTTTCAATATTTTCATGACGCCTATCATTTCTTCGGGATTGTATCCTGCTTTTATCATAAAGCGTAAACCGAGTTCATCACTTTCTAATTCGTCATCACGACCGTTGGCTAGTAGTTTTCCTTGGCCATATTGTTGTGCTACAGCTCCCATGTCTATTGCTCCAGCACCCATAATCATGGTTTGCCAAAACTTAGAATCTGTAATACGTTCATTAGAATGTTTTCCGAGTACATGACCAATTTCGTGTCCCAAAACCCCTGCAAGCTGATCTTGGTTTTCTAATTTAGAAAACAAAGCATAAGTTATAAAACATTGTCCGCCGGGAAGTGCAAAGGCATTTATAGTTTTGTCATCTGCAAGGAGATGAAAATCGTATTTATAAGGTGTATTTTTTGCAATACTATTATTCACCAGCTTGTTACCAACTTGATCTACCAATGCTTGATATTGATTATTAGGGTGAAGACCACCATGTTGTTGAGCCATGCCAGGTGCGCTTTCTAATCCAATAGCAATTTCTTGATCTGGAGATAATGATATTGCCTGAGTTCTTCCAGTATAAGGGTTTGTCTCTTGTTGACTACAGCGGCGTATAAAAGCAAATGCAACGACAGCTACACCCATAAGTAAACGCACTTTAAAATTTCCTCTTCTCACAATTAATGGGATATATTTATAAAATTACAAAAAAGTTTATGAAGCGTTTTTGTAATAAAATTTCTTCTAATAATTTATATAAAGCCAACCTGTTGTAGCTCTTCCAGATTCGGTAAGCTCTAAAGTAAATAGTAAGTTCCAGCAGGTAATCTTTTATTTCTTCTAACTACTCGACCTGTGTTTGAGGTTCCATTCCAATCATTTTGATAGTTGTCGACTTCAAAAACAATATTACCCCAACGGTTATAGATTTTTAAATTATTTTCATAGGATTCTATACCTTTTATAACAAAGGTATCATTAGTACCGTCATCGTTAGGAGAAAATAGATTGAAGATGTCTAAATGATCTGTTACTAATGTACTAAATGAAATACTATGTTTCAAAATCAAATACTGATGTTTTTTTATAATAGCTAGCTATAAAATTATCAGCTAGGTATTGACATCTGCTAATTTTAGACACTTAAATGTAACTTAGGTCACACCATATGAAAGTTTTAGTAATTTTAAGCTACAAAGCAAAAAAATAAATTGTCATGGATATTCATTTTGGAATAGTTGAGAAAAATAATATGGATTCTATAATTCCTTTAGTTTTTGAGCTTAATGAAGGACGTATTTCTGAAGCAACTTTAAAATTACGATTCGATGAGATGATACATCAAAATTATGAGTGTGCTGCCATGTACGATGGTAATGTGCTTATTGGAATTTCTGGACTTTGGTTTTGTACACGTCATTATTCTGGTAAGTCTGTAGAATTAGATCATGTCTATATTTCACCAGAGCATCGCAACAAAGGTTTGGGAAAGCAATTTATGGATTGGGTAAAAGTATATTGTACAAAAAAAGGTTGCGAATCTATTGAGTTAAATACATATGTAAATAATTATCCATCACATAAATTTTATTACAATGAGGGTATGGAAATTTTGTGTTACCACTTTTTTAAGCATTTGTAATTATTTCAAAAACGATAAATCTGAATTTTTTTCTATTTCATAGGGCAATTTATCGTGCTCAAAGATTCTTGCATTTAAATTTCCCTTAAGCGTAATTGAATTATTTTTTATTTCAATCCAGCTACCTTCTCTAATACCAATGACAGGTTGAGTATTAAATTTATTAAACTCTTTAATTCTGGTTTCGCGAGTTTCACCCTTATGTGTGCTACCTTTAATAGGGTCTAGATAATGCGGATTAATATTAAAAGGGACAATGCCAAGTGTTTTAAAGCTTGGCGGGTATACTATCGGCATATCATTAGTCGTATTCATGGTCAATCCACAAATATTACTTCCAGCACTAGTTCCCAAATATGGTGTTCCATCTTTTATAACTGTTTTTAAAGGTTCGAGAACTTTTTTTTTATAAAGTTGATTGACTAAAACAAAGGTGTTGCCGCCACCAGTAAAGATGCCTTTAGCGCTTAAAATAGCGTCAGGAGCATTATCGAATTCATGAAGTCCAACAACAGTTTTGTTTATTTTTTTAAATGCTTTTTTAACGACTTTGGTATACTCATCATGAGAAATTCCTCCTGGTCTTGCATAAGGGATAAACACAATTTCATCAATAGATTTAAAATGTTGATCTAAAGTTTCAAGAAGATACTCAAGATATCCACTTCCGTGAATTGTCGATGTACTTGCAATAATTACTGATTTCAAAATAATGAGTTTTATAGGTTTTTATTCTAGAAGTAAAAATATAAGATCAAACTTTTAAAACAGCGAGTAATTCAACTTTCAATAAAAATACCATTTAACAAAACTTTACAAAGAGCTTATTACCTTTTTAAGATTTCTTAACCGATATTTATAATAGATTGCAAAACCAACCCAGATGAAAAGCATAATCTTATACATAGCATTACTTTTTGGCTTTACTTTAATAGAAGCTCAAGAGATAGAACGAATAGAAATTAATGGAAGAGTAAATGTCGAAACTAAAGATGTTGAGGGCATAACAGTTTATAATCAAAGTACTAAAAGCGGCGTAACTACAGACGAAAAAGGCGCTTTTAAAATTGATGTTGCAGAAAACGACATATTAGCGTTTGGGGCATTGCAGTTCAAAGATTTTAGCATTGTAATAGATAAAAGAATTATAAAATCTCGTCAAGTCTCCGTTAGATTAGTAGAGGAAATAAATAAACTCGATGAGGTTATTGTTTTACCATATGATTTGTCAGGAAATATTAATGTAGATGTCGAAGCCGTAAGAACTTACAATGTAGAAATGTCTAAAATATATAAAGGCGAAGAAGATTTTGATGATTATAAGTTTTCAGCAGATAATAAAACAAAAATTGACGACCCACTTTTAGACGAAAATAGGTTTAGAGATGGTCTGAATATTGTCAATCTCTTTAACCTTTTTTTAAAGAAAAAGAAAAAGCCTAAAACAGAAGCAGAGCGATTAGAAGAAAAGCAAAGTGATATTGCAAAACGTTACAGCGAAAGTTTTTTGAAAGAGAACTTTGATATACCAATAAATCAGACTGAAGCTTTTATAGAATATATCGAAGATAAAGGTTATGAAAACTCGCTACTGTTGCGTAAAAACGAAATATTTCTCATAGAGTTTCTTGAAAAAGAAAGTCAATTATTTTTACTATCTAGAAATTGAAATTCCCCTTTTATCTTTTAATATTTACTTTGTTTACAAGTGTAGTTTCGTTTGCACAATTGAGAGATTTAGAAGGAATAGTTATTGGTGGTGGCGACGTAGAAGGTATTCATATTCTCAATAAAACTGCATTAAAATATACAGTTACTGATACTGATGGTAGTTTTACCATACGAGCAAAATTAAACGATACACTCACCATTTCAGGATTAAAGTATAAGACTCAAGAGTTGTTAGTTTCTAAGGAAGTACTTTCAAAATCCGTTTTTGAAATTTATTTAACCGAATTCGTGACTGAATTAGATGAGGTTACTGTTGGAAAAATATTAACAGGTAATTTGGGCTCAGACATAAAAAACCAAGATATCGAAACACCGATTAATTTTTATGATTTGGGCATACCTGGCTACACAGGTAAGCAAAAAACATTAAGTGAGCGTAAATTAGCAGAAGCTACTTCTGGTGTTGGTGGAATTCCACTCTTTCCTTTGATTAACTTTATAACAGGTAGGACAAAAGAACTTAAATTAAGAGTTAAGTTAGATAAAAAGATTAAGTGTGTTGAGCGTTTAAAGTCAAATTACAAAGAACTTCTTTTTGAAGAAGATGAATTTTCTGAAGTATTGCAAAATAGATTTTTTAACTTTATCATGGATAGTGATAAACTTGAAGATGCTTGTACTGCAAATAATGTTATGACTCCTATTACGTTTCTTAAGAAAGAATTAAAACTATTTAAAAGCCGTTTAACAGCAAATGACGATAAAGATTAACATATTTACCATAGTCTTTGCGGTACTTTGTTTTGGTGTTAATGCGCAATTAAGAACTCTTGAAGGTATTGTTATAGCAAATGATGACGTCGAAGGTATTCATGTTTTAAATAAATCCTCAGTAAAATACACGGTAACTGACACTGACGGTAGTTTTTCAATATTAGCAAAAGCAGATGATACGCTAGTGGTTTCTGGATTAAAATATGAGTTGAAAGAAATTAAAATCATTCCTGAGTATTTCGAAAATAATAATCTTAAAATATACTTGACTGAAAAAGTAAATACACTTGATGAAGTTGTCGTGGGTCAAATACTCACTGGTGATATTGGTTCTGATGTCGGTAACGTAAAAATTAAAGAAGAAGTTAATTTTTATGACTTAGGCATTCCTGGTTATATAGGTAAACCTAAAACCATACCAGAACGAAAACTTGCAGATGCAGATGGTGGTAGTTGGGGATATGTTGGTCTTGGGTTTGGTCTTAATTTTCATAAGCTGTTAAATAAAATTAGTGGCCGTACAAAAAAGCTTAAGGCTAACGTTGAGTTGGAGAGAAAAGACAAATGCATGAAACGTATGAGAGATTCTTACTCCAAAGTCATACTAGATAAAGAAAGGTTTTCTGATGCTCAGAAGGCAGAATATTTCTACTTTTGTATGGACGATTTAAGTTTCAAAACCATATGTGAGCGTAATGTCCCATCTGAAGTAATACCATTTTTAAATAATAAATTAGAAGCTTACAAAAAAAATTTAGAATCCAAGGAAGATTAACTTGGCATATATTTTGTCAATTCAAAATTGTTACAATTCAAATTCATGAAAAAATTAAAATATAGCGTCGTAATTATTATTGCTTTTTTACTGTTTACATCAGGTTTGGTAAATCATGAATATTACGTTAGCGTTACAAAGATTGAATACGTAAAGAAAGAAAAATCGCTTCAAATTATAAGTCAAATATTTATTGATGATTTTGAAAAATTGATTCATGAACGCTATGACGAATCGGTAACTCTTGCTGTCAAAAATGAATCTAAAAAGATTGATGGTTACATGGAAAAATATCTAAAGTATAAACTTGATTTTAAAGTAAACACCCAAGATTTAGATTTTAATTTTTTAGGAAAAGAATACAAAGAAGATATCGTTTACTGTTATCTCGAAATCGAAAATATTGAAGCCATTAAAACCTTAGAAATTAAAAACGAGGTTTTATTTGATATCTACCCAAAACAACAAAACATTCTTCGTACAAAGATCAACGGTAAAGACAAAAGTTTTATTCTCATTCCTCAGAATAACAAAGCAGTGTTAAACTTTGACTAAAAACCTTAAAAAGAATTGCTTTTTTTTTACTTTAGGCATCATTTTTAAACACCAAAATCAATTATGAAAATCTTTAAACACGCTTTATTGGCGCTTCTTTTTGTTTCTGTAGGTGCATTTGCACAAGACGCAGAAGAAAAGGAAAAGCCTCAAGGACACACTAATCAAAACAAATTCAAGCAATTATACGACGAGTTTGCAACGCCAAATATGTTCCGTACAGGTTCAGGTGCTCCAGGTCCTGCTTACTACCAACAGCAAGCAGATTACAAAATGGACATCGAAATAGATGACGAAAAAGCAAGGTTATATGGTTACGAAACTATCACTTATACTAACAATTCGCCTGACCCACTAACTTATCTTTGGGTTCAATTAGACCAAAACATGCGTGCAAGAGACTCAAAGACGCCATTGATAAATAGTAGTGGTATTGGTCCAGCAAATACAAATTCAAGAGTTGCAAATGCTTATTTGAAGGAGCGTTTTGACGGTGGTTTTAATATACAAGAGGTTTCTGATACAAATGGAAAAGAGTTACCTCACATGATTAACAGAACAATGATGCGTATAGAGTTGCCAAAAACTCTTAATGAAGGCGATAAGTTTTCTTTTAACATAAAGTGGTGGTACAATATTAACGACCACGTAAAAGATGGTGGGCGTTCTGGTTATGAGTATTTCGAAGAAAACGATAACAGAATTTATGTAATGGCACAATTCTATCCTCGTATGGCAGTCTATAATGATGTCGAAGGATGGCAAAACTCTCAGTTCTGGGGACGTGATGAGTTTGCATTACCATTTGGTAATTTTGATGTAAATATTACAGTACCAGCAGACCATGTATTAGACGGAACAGGTTACTTAACAAACAGAAAAGAAGTCTTTACAAAAGACATGATGAAGCGTTACGAAAAGGCAAAAAAATCATACGATGAGCCTGTAGTAATTGTAACTCAAGAAGAAGCAGAAAAAGCCGAAAAGTCAAAAAGTAAAGACAAAAAGACTTGGAAATTATCTGCACAAATGGTTCGTGACTTTGGTTTTGCTACATCACGAAAGTTTATATGGGACATGATGGCTGTCAAGTTAGATACAAAAGATGTTATGGCAGTTTCAATGTATTCTAAAGAAGGAAATCCTCTTTGGGGTGATTGGTCAACTAAAGTAGTGGCTAGTACATTAAAGAGTTACTCACGAATGACTTTTGACTATCCGTACCATAAAGCTATTTCTGCTCACGCACCAATGGGTATGGAGTATCCAATGATATGTTATAATTTTGGTCGTCCTAATAAGGACGGAACTTACTCAGATAGAACAAAATTTGGTATGATGGGAGTTATAATACATGAGGTTGGTCATAACTGGTTTCCAATGATTGTCAATAGTGATGAACGTCAATGGACATGGATGGATGAGGGATTAAACACTTTTGTACAATACGTAGCAGAGCAAGATTTTGGTGAGTGGTATCCTGCAGCATTATCGCCAGGGCAAACACAATACCCATCAAGACGAGGACCTGCAAAAAATATTGTGAGATATATGGGTGGAAACCAAGATTATATCGCGCCAATTATGACAAAAGGCCTAAACACTTATCAGTTTGGTAGTAATGCGTATTCTAAGCCAGCTACAGGTCTTAATATATTAAGAGAAACAGTAATGGGTCGTGACTTGTTTGATTATTCATTTAAAGAATATGCAAACCGTTGGAAATTTAAGCATCCAACTCCAGAAGATTTTTTCCGTACAATGGAAGATGCATCAGCTGTAGACTTAGATTGGTTTTGGAGAGGATGGTTTTTTACAACAGATTATACTGATATAGGAATTAAAGAAGTTAAGAAATTTGCTGTTACAGGAACTCCAACTGAAGAAGGAAAAAAATTAGCAGAAAGATATAAGCGCTTTGGTATCGATGCAAAGGATTTGGTATACTTTGTTGAAGAAGGAAAAGAAGGTTATGAAGAGGCCATGAATAATCCAGAAGCTCTTCAGAATCTACCTACAGTAAAAGAATTTGTAATGGATAACTTTACTCCAGAAGAGCAGAAAGAAATGGAATCTCCAAAGTATTTCTATCAGGTTACATACAACAAACCAGGTGGTTTAGTAATGCCTTTAATTGTTGAGTATACATATGCAGACGGAACAAAGAAAAAAGAAACGTTCCCAGCTCAAATATGGAGACTTAACGACAAAGAAGCTACTAGAGCTATCGCAAGTACGAAGGAGATAGTATCTATAACTGTAGATCCAGAATTAGAAACTGCAGATGTAGACACTTCAAACAACTCTTGGCCAAAAGAAGTTAAGGAAAGTGATTTCAATAAGTTTAAGAAGAAAATAAAAGACTAATTATTAGTTTTTTTAATAATAAAGCCGACTTTAACGAGTCGGCTTTTTTTATTACGTAAAGTCACTCTATATTTGCAATATGTTTAGTCAATCTATATTATTATTTATCGGTGGTACCGAAATCATATTTATACTATTTATAGTGGTTATGGTTTTTGGTGCTGATAAAATTCCTGAAATAGCAAGAGGTTTAGGTAAAGGCATGCGTACACTAAAGGATGCTACAAATGATATAAAGCACGAAGTGACAAAAAGTGCAAAAGAAAATGGTATTATTGACACCGAAGTTACTCAGAGTATAAATGAAGAACTCAATAAAGTACGCGATGAGGTTGAAGATTTTGCTGGCTCAGTAAAACGCAAGCCATAAACTAAACTGCTATATTTTTCGACTTACTGTTAGTCCGTCACGGATTGGTAAAACGACAGTTTCTATCCTCGGGTCGTTTTTAAGCAATGTATTATAATCTAAAACAGCTTTTGTAGATTTATCTTTTGGGTCTAATTTTTTGATAACCTTTCCATGCCATAATACATTATCTGATAAGATAATACCACCAGGATTTAGTTTGTCAATTATTTGATGAAAGTAATTGCTGTAGTTAGGTTTATCGGCATCTATAAAAACTAAATCAAACGTTGTATCTAGTTTAGGAATGATATCAAGAGCGTTTCCTACGTGCTGTATAATTTGTTCGCCATAACCAGACTTATCAAAATATTTTCTCTGAAAATCTTCTAGCTCCTCGTTAATATCAATAGTGTTTATAACACCATCTTTGGCTAAACCTTCAGCTAAGCAGAGTGTCGCGTATCCAGTAAAAGTACCAAGTTCAAGAATACGCTTTGGTGATTTTAGTTTTGAAATCATACTCAATACGCGTCCCTGATAAGGACCACTGATCATAATTGGCTGTAAAATTTTCTGGTAAGTTTCTCTAGTGAGTTGTTGTAGTAATTCTGGTTCTTGCTCAGAATGTGCAACAACATAGTTGTCTAAAGCTTCAGGCAAGAAATACATAAATTAATGATTATTAAGAATGTTGTAATTACTCTGCAGGTTCTTCGATTGTATCAGAGTTTTCTTCCTCAGTTGGTTTGTCTAAGAAAAAGAGAACAGCACCAACAACGATAAGTCCAATTTTAATAGCCCAAGCAGCAGTCTCTCCAAGTTCATCAATCCAACCGAGTAATCTTAATGTTAGTCCAAAAAATGGCAGAACAATTAATAAAAGACCTGCAATTGCCATGTAAGTTCCTACTTTTCTCATAATTATAATAGTTGATTTAGTTTCTAAATATAGAAATAAAAAACGAATAGTTTTATCTAAGAGGTAATGCGTTTTACCAATTTGTCTTTGGTATCTTGGTTATCTCCACAAAGCCATTGTATAACGTTGTCTTCCCAAATGGCATCACGTTGATTTTCTGTGATGATGTCACGCTCAATGGCTAAATCCAAAATTTTTCCTGGATAAGAAGATTGTTTTTCACTTTCCATTTCGCCAAGAGGATATGGGTCATCTAAGCCCATTAAAACTTGTTTTGAGGTTTGGTTTCTAATTAATAACTCCAAGCCACCAGTATCATGAACAAGCGTATCAAAAAAGATGTTTTTGTGAGCTACTGCTTTTCTTGGATGACTTTTGCCTTCAAATAAATCTGGTCGTCCATCAAAACCTTGAATACGTCTTCCTAAATTTATCTGTGCTAGTTGTCCACCGTGAGCAAAACAAGTTCGCATGTTTGGGTATTTGTCTTGGTAGCCATTCAGAGTTAAAAAATGGTAGGCATCAGCACATTGCGCTAACATCCAAATCAAATGAAAACGCCAAGATGTGTTTTCAAGCTTTATGAATTTTTCGCCATCGTAAGGGTGAATTTCTACCGCTAAATTATATTTATTGGCCAATTCAAAAATAGGCTCATTTTCTTCATCAAAAATACAACGCCACGTACCAATAGTATCCATATAGTGCGTTGGTAAGCATAAGAGTTGCATGCCTAATTCCTCGACACAGCGTTCAATTTCCCAACATGCACCACGAACAAAACCAGGGTGAACTACAAAACCTGTAGTGAATTTACTTGGGTTTTCATGCTGGACTTTAGCATTAAAATCATTCTGAAAACGAAGGGCTTGCTTCATCTCTTCAACACGAAGCCCATTACCATATAGTTGAGATAAATTTAATACAACAGCATGGTCAATATCAAAACGCTCCATCCAAGCTAGTTTTTCGTTCAAGAAAAAACTCGAATCAGTGATTGGTCGGTTCCAATCTTTCTGAAGCATATATTTACGGTCTTTATCCACCCAAAAAATGCCTTTGTCTTTCATAAACTGAGGAATTTCTTCAGGATATGGTAGTAGGTGAGAGTGGCCGTTTATTCTGAGTTTTCTTTTAGTCATCTAGCTTAACTTTCTTTGGTGCTTGCATTACAGCACTACAGTTTGGGCAAGTCCGTTTGTCTGAATCGCCGTAGTACTTGTCAAAAATTGCAGGCATGTCTGTTTCAATATTATCTAAAGTGAAATCTTCTTCGTACAATTTTGTAGTACAGTTTTCACAAAACCATAGTAATGCGTCTTTCACTCCTTTTTCGCGTGGATATTCGATAACAAGACCTACAGTGTTGGCTCCTCGTTGAGGAGAATGTGGTATTTTAGGAGGTAATAAAAATATATCACCTTCTTTTATATGAATATCTTTTGGCGTGCCTTTATCAATGACTTTGAGAATTATATCACCTTCAACTTGATAGAAAAACTCCGGAGTCTCATTATAGTGATAATCCTTTCTGCTATTAGGACCGCCGACAACCATAACAATATAGTCGCCATCTTTCCAAACGACTTTATTACCAACGGGTGGTTTTAATAAATGACGGTTTTCTTCAATCCATGCTTTGAAATTTATTGGAGGATATAGTTTACTCATTCTGTTTTGGTTTTTTGCTCAGTTATAAAGTTACAAACTTTTAGTTCTTCCGCCATCGACAGGAAGGTTAATTCCGTTGATATAAGCAGCACGTTGACTTGCTAAAAATGTAATCGCATCTGCAGTTTCTTCAGGTTTTGCAAAGCGTTTTGCTGGTACTGAATTTTGCATTGCTTGTGCAGCGGCATCTTCAGTTTGATTTGTTTTAGAGGCTTTGTTTTTTATGATTTGTGACAAGCGTTCAGTAGATGTAGCTCCTGGCAATACATTGTTTACTGTAACCCCAAATTGTCCTAATTCATTAGCTAAGGTCTTACTCCAATTAGCTACTGCGCCGCGTATAGTGTTACTTACGCCAAGTCCATCTAAAGGTTGTTTTACAGAAGTTGAAATCACATTTATTATGCGCCCATAGTTTTCGCTTTTCATAAAAGGTACAAGTGATTGTACTAATACATGATTACACTTTAGGTGTTGTGTAAAGGCACTTTGAAATTCATCTAAATTTGCAGAGAATACTGGCCCACCAGCTGGTCCACCTGTATTATTTACTAGTATATGAAAGCCATGATTCTCAGAAATATACTCTAAAACTTTAGTTTTTAAATCTTCAGGATTTGAGAAATCTGCAACAATGTAACTGTGGTTTCTATGACTTGGCAACTCAGCTAAAACAGCTTTAAGCTTATTTTTATTTCTAGCAATAAGAGTCACAATTGCACCTTCTTCTGCTAGAGCAAAAGCTGTTGCTTTACCTATGCCTGCTGTACTACCGCAAACTAACGCGTATTTTTTATTGAGTTCTAGATTCATTTAATTAACAAATTTAAAGCTCTTCATCATTAGGTCTGCTGATTTTATATGTTCCTCATATTCAGCAGTTGAACTTGAAAAAGTAAGTACATAACCATTGCCACCTCTAACCATTGCTACTTGTTTAAATTTTAAAATCATATTGTTGCCAAAATCTGCAGACCAAACAGTTTCGTTAGCTTCGATTCCGTTGAGGTCTAAAGTCTTGCTTGATATTACTTTAGCTGTAGGAATTTGGGCTTTTATTTGTTCTAAAGCTAAGTTTAGATATTCTGATGCGTTTAAGACCTGCCCTTGAAGGGATTCTGAAGCAAGATTAATATTTTCTCTAAAACCGTCTTTGGCCTGAGTTGATTCGTTAGACATTAGCATAAATTGGACACCAGGCTGAGTCTGATTACCATTAATTTCCCAGCTTGCGTCATAATCTATGGTGTAATTGTCTTTTGTGAATGTTTTCATTTCTTGAGAAAATGCTACACTAACTAAAAGACTTAAAGTCAATACAAATAATTTTTTTTTCATGATTTATTGTTTTAATATTTAATACATACATTTTTTGGTTCAGTAAAAAAACGAAGCGCTTCAAAACCACCTTCGCGACCAACACCACTAGCTTTTACACCACCAAAAGGTGTGCGTAAATCACGCATCATCCAAGTGTTTACCCAAATAATACCAGCTTGTAATTGATGACTCATGCGCATAGTGCGTTTTAGGTCATTAGTCCAAAGTGTGGCGGATAATCCGTATTTCACTTTGTTTGCCATTTTTAAAACTTCATCTTCAGTATTAAATGGCATTATCGTAACTACAGGGCCAAATATTTCTTCTTGGTTTACGCGGCATTCGTCATTTGGTACTTCAATGACTGTTGGTTCTAGATAATAACCGTTTTCATAACCTTGAACAGTGACTTCATTTCCGCCACATAAAATAGTTCCGTTTTCTTCTTTAGCAATGTTAATGAAGTCTTTTACTTTCTCTAAATGCGGTTTTGAGACTAGTGCTCCAATATTAGTGTCTTTTTCTGAAGGATGACCCACTTTTAGTGCTTTTACTTTTGCAACAAAGTCGTTTTTGAATTTTTCGTAAATAGATGCTTCTACAAAGATGCGACTACCACAAAGACAGATTTGCCCTTGATTGGCAAAGGATGAACGTACTGTTGTATCTAACATATCGTCATAATCGCAATCTGCAAAAATGATATTTGGATTTTTACCTCCTAATTCTAAAGATAATTTTTTAAACATTGGCGCTGCGACTCTGGCAATGTGTGCGCCTGTTGCTGTGCCGCCAGTAAATGAAATGGCTTTTATATCTGGATGTTCTACAATGGCTTGACCTGTTGATGTGCCCAATCCGTGAACTATATTTAATACACCTTTTGGTAAGCCAGCTTCATTACAAATTTCGCCTAATAAATAAGCGGTCATTGGTGTCACTTCACTTGGTTTTGCAACCACACAATTACCAGCGGCAATGGCTGGTGCAATTTTCCAGGTAAATAAGTAGAGTGGAAGATTCCAAGGTGAAATACAGCCAACAACACCAATAGGTTGTCGTAACGTATAGTTAATAGCGTTTTGTCCAACACTTTCATGACTTTCACTCGCAAACTGTGTTATGGCATTTCCAAAAAATCTAAAGTTACTCGCTGCCCTTGGTATGTCTACAGCCTTTGCTAAGCTAATAGGTTTACCATTGTCCTTACTTTCTGCTTCCGCAAAACGTTGTAAGTTAGCTTCTAATAATTCTGAGATTTTAATGAGTATACGACTTCGTTCTTCTAAAGTGGTTTGTGACCACTGCTTAAAAGCAGATTTGGCAGACTGATATGCATTTTCTACATCTTCTTTTGAAGAATTAGGGATTTGACCATAAACTTCTCCATTAGATGGATTGTAATTGTCTATCCAATTGTCTTGAAGTGGATTGTGAAATTTTCCGTTAATGTAGTTTTTGATATTCATTACGCTTTCTTATAAGCCATAACCTTAATCTCAATTACTAAATCTGGATGTGGTAATTGGTGTACAGCAACAGTTGTGCGCGTTGGTCCGGTTTCTTTTTCGAAGAATTCTGCATAGGCTTTATTATAGTCTGCAAAGTCATTCATGTTTACTAAAAATGAAGTCACATCAACGACGTCTTTTAAACTAGCACCTTCCTTGGCTAGGTTGCTTTCAATATTCTTTAAAACCTCTTGCGTTTGGGTATATGCATTTAATCGTTTTGTTCCCATCTCGTCAATAATATCTACACCGGCAATGGTATTATCTGGTCTTCGAGAACTTGTTCCTGAAACAAAAATAAAATCGCCTACACGTTTTGTGTGTGGATATGCGCCTCTTGGTGTTACAATATCTTTACTCATATATTTTTAATGTAATCCAGCGATTTTGTCATCTTCTAAAATCGCGTCTGTTTCTGTTTTTACTTTGTCTAAAATATCTTTGATGTCGTCTTCTGTAGAGATTATTCCATCAGATAACATATTTAATATGGCCTTGTCTTGCGCTCTTCCTCTGAGCATAGCTTCTCTATAGCCAATGTGCTCATTAAATGTAACCAAACTATATTTTGAGGAATAGTCTTCAGGGAATTCTTTCTCCAAAGCCATCTCTATTTTTCGTTTTTCTTGAAATATGGCTTGACCAACATGATCTTTCATTTCATGAAAATTATCAATCGCTAAATCTGCAATGGCATCGGTGTCTTTTTTTCTGGTTTTTCCGTATTCACTAAAAATAGTTTCCCAATCACCTTGGTGTTTGTCTAAAATGGCATCAAATTCTACGACATCTTCAAAAGATGCATTCATGCCTTGACCATAAAATGGTACAATTGCATGAGCTGAATCTCCCATTAATAGGGTATTGCCTTTGTAGTGCCAAGGCGAACATTTTACAGTGCCTAATGGTGCTGTTGGGTTGTTAAAGAAATCTTCTACTAGATTAGGCATAAGCTCTAACGCATCAGGGAATTCTTTTTGGAAGAACTCTGTAACGATTTCCGGCGTTGTCAAATTATTAAAATTGTATTCGCCTTCTGCATAGCTTAAGAAAAGCGTTACGGTGAAACTGCCATCTAAGTTTGGTAATGCAATGACCATGAAGTCTCCTCGTGGCCATATGTGAAGCGCACTTTTATAGGTTTTATAATCGCCATTTTCGGTCGGTAGAATAGTTAATTCCTTATAGCCATGCGTTAAATAATCTTGTGAAAAACTGAATAAAAATTTACGCTCTAAATAATAACTTCTGCGTAACGCAGAACCTGCACCATCAGTAGCTATGATACAATCAGCATCCTCAATAAACTTATCTTTTGTATGATAGTCTTCAAAATGAGCTGTTGTATTTTCAAAATCTACGGAAAGACATTTTTTATTAAAGTGAATTTTTACATTTTCATGTTTTTCTGCTTCGTCCAAAAGCATGGCATTTAATCCTTCTCGCGAAATAGAGTTGATATATTCATGGTCTCTTCCGCTGTAATTAGATAAAAACGTATTGCCTTCTCTGTCATGTAACATACGTCCATTCATAGGAATGCAAAGTGCTTTGACTTTCTCTTCAAGTCCGACGAGTTTCATGCCTTTATTACCGCGGTCAGAAAATGCTAGGTTAATGGATCGTCCAGCAGAAATATCAGTTTTACGTAGGTCTGGACGCATTTCATAAACATTGACATTATAGCCGCGTTGTCCCATT
The DNA here is from genome assembly GCF_002163855.1 of Winogradskyella sp. PC-19. Lineage (NCBI taxonomy): Bacteria > Pseudomonadati > Bacteroidota > Flavobacteriia > Flavobacteriales > Flavobacteriaceae > Winogradskyella > Winogradskyella sp. PC-19. Next base: position 2,552,867 of record NZ_CP019332.1, read on the forward strand.
CGTAATGCGAGAAGACTTCCGCATAAACCTGCGCCTATAATTAATATATTTTGTTGTTTTTCTTTCATAAAACGTTTTTCAGTCTTTCTACAAATTCATAAATATCTGTAAATGAATTATAAAGTGGTACTGGTGCACATCGTATTACATCTGGTTCTCTCCAATCTGTAATAATGCCAGTATCAGTTAGTTTTTTGTGTAATGATTTGTCAGCGTTTTTAACTTGTATTGATAATTGACAACCACGTTCTTCAGGATTTGAAGGTGTAATAATTTTAATGTCAGAATTTTTTAATGCGTTGATTAAAAATTCAAAATAGCCTGTCAATGATTTAGATTTTAGGCATAGTTTATCAAATCCTGCTTCCTTAAAAACGTCTAGTGATGCTCTAATAGCTGCCATTGATAATATTGGCGGATTACTTAGTTGCCAACCTTCGGCTCCGGGAAGTTGGTCAAATTCATCACGCATTCTAAAACGCATTTCTTTATTATGACTCCACCAACCTGTAAATCTGTTGAGGTCTTTTCTGTTGGCATGACGTTCGTGTACAAATGCACCAGATAAACTACCTGGTCCGGAGTTTAAATATTTATAAGTACACCAAACTGCAAAGTCAGCACCTGAATTATGAAGATTTAACTGCACATTTCCTGCGCCATGCGCACAGTCAAAACCAACAGTACAACCATGACTATGTCCAAGGTCTGTAATACGTTTTAAGTCAAAAAATTGCCCAGTATAATAGTTAACACCACCAATCATAATTAAGGCAATCTCATCACCTTGTTCTTGTAAAATAGCTTCTAAATCTTGGTAATTGGCAAGTTCTTCGTTGTCTCTAGATTTCCAAAGTATCAATCCTTCTTTATCATCGAAGCCGTGATGACGCAATTGAGATTCTACGGCATACTTATCTGATGGAAATGCATCTGCTTCAATTAATATTTTATAACGTTCTTTTGTTGGCTTGTAAAAGCTAACCATCATTAGGTGTAAATTAGCTGTTAGCGAATTCATCACTACAACTTCTAAAGGTTTTGCACCAACAATATTTGCCATGGTTTCAGTCAAAAACTCATGATAATGTAACCATGGATTTTTACCTTCGGTATGACCTTCTACACCAAGATTTGCCCAATCTTCAAGTTCTTGGTCAATGTAAGATTTTGTGATTTTTGGTTGAAGCCCTAAAGAGTTTCCTGTCATGTAAATCAATTCTTTTCCATTTTCGTCTTTTGGAATATGAAATTGATTTCTAAATTTTGACAACTGGTCGTTCTGGTCTAAGTGATTTGCAAAGTCGCGACCTAATTTATATTGAGACAAAGTGAGATTGATTTTGGTGTCTAACAAAAATAAGGATTTGAGAGGCATAAAAAAAGCGCCTTGAAAACAAAGCGCTAGAGAATATATATAGACGCCCTAAGGCGGAGAATGTAAGATATACGATTTAAGTCTAAACTTAAGCGCGAACCTTACATTATGAGCTACAACAAATTAGTTTTTTGTTGTAACCTTTACGTTTTTAAAATTTAAATTCCAGCTGGCATCTTCTTGTTTATGGTCAATGGCAATTTTAATGCCATTAAAATCTTTATAATTTTCGAAAGTCGTGCTTAATGACGGCTCTGGAGCGTTTCCTTTTCTAAATGTCCATTCTTTAATCATATAATCACTATCATAATAGATATCGTAGGCATCACCAGGCGTATAACCACCTTCGCTTGGATAAAGAATTGTAATCATATTCATATCGGTTTTGCTAATAGGTGCGTTAGCTTTTGCAGGTTTAGAAATTGTTGCTGTATTATCCCAAATGAGTTGAAACGGTACAAATGCCCAATATTTATCGTTAATAAATGCGCGGTCAACATTTTGAGGTATGCTATCTGTGTTTTGCCTGCTGTATTTTACATTCTGAACACCTGCTTGCATATAAACACTATCTTTTTGAGGTAACCACGTCCAAGAACGACCATTACCTTTTATGGTGTCTCTGTCAACTGCAAAAGTAAATTGTACTTCAGTGACATTTTTCCAGTTTTCAAAACCGTGTGCATTGGCTATTTTTTGAGTAATGCTAAGTTCTTCTTTTGGGACTTCAGTTTTGTCAGATTTACAACTCACTGAGTAAAAGAAAAGTAACAGAATGGCATATAAAGGTTTCATATTAAAAATATAAATTAATTTAGATGTAAAATTACACAACCATGAACGAGAATGCTAATTATTTTGAAACCAATAAAGCCACTTGGAATAAAAAAGTAGCCATACATGCGCAAAGCGAAATGTATAACATGGAAGGTTTTAAATCTGGCGAAACCTCTTTAATGCCATACGAGTTAGAGGCTTTGGGAGATGTTAATGGAAAGTCTTTGCTGCATTTGCAATGCCATTTTGGACAAGATACGTTGAGTTGGAGTAGACTAGGAGCCAAATGTACAGCGGTTGATTTGAGTGATGAAGCTATAAAATTAGCAACAAAACTTAACGAAGAACTTGAGCTTGACGCAGAGTTTGTTTGCTGCAACGTACTGGAAACTTCAAAACATGTTACTGAAACTTTTGATATCGTTTTTACAAGTTATGGTACTATTGGTTGGTTGCCAGATTTAAAACCTTGGGCTAAGATGATTTCCGAGAGATTAAAACCTGGTGGTGTATTTTATATCGTTGAGTTTCATCCTATTTTATGGATGTTTGATTATAGCGAAGGTCAACCAAAAATGAAATACCATTATAACCAAGACGCCGTTATTTATGACGAGTATGAAGGTACTTATGCAGACCAATCTTCAAAAATGGTTAGTAAAGAATACGGTTGGAATCATGGCTTAAGTGATGTTGTAAACGCATTGATTGAAGCTGGTTTACAAATTGAATATCTCAATGAACACGACAAAAGTCCGTATGACGTTTTTCCTGATTTAATTAAAACAGAAGATGGGATGTATAAGATGGTAAATCAGTTGTTTCCTATGATTTTTGAGGTTAAGGCTGTTAAGAAGTAGCTCAACTAAACGACATCACTGTTTCACTCATTTTGACTTTAGCAATGATATGAGTTTTTCTACTTTAGAAAAAAATAAATAATATGAAATTTATATTTACTTCTCTTCTGTCATTTTTAGTTTTATCATCATATGCTCAAGAATTTCCTGTTGTTAATTCAGATTTGAAACTACCAGATTCATTAACAAATAAAACCGAAATAAGGATTTATAGAGATAGGGGAATGACAAATTATACTTCTTTGTTTAGAATGTTCAAGGATGATAAAGGTAAATGGGAAGCAGAATTCTACGAACATTTTGGCATTGTTGATAAACCGTCAGATTTGAAGATCTATAAAACGAAAATCAATTCTAAAAATGATATGGAGTATGTTTATTTAAACTTACTTAGAAGTTATATTTTTAGACTGCCAAATATTAATGATATCTTTTGGAAATTGGGTAGTAGAGGTGATATAAAAAAGGTGAAAACAAAGTTTAGGGGAAAAATTATTGAAGAGTATGATTATTTAAGAAAAATGGGAAGTTCTTACCTTGATAGTCGTGGTTTTGTTGTTATGGCTAAAGCTCGTGGCTGGGGAACTAATGAATTTAGATTTTCAAATATAGAGCATCATTTGAAGGAAAACCCAGAAGTTGATGAACTAATTTTTATGAAAGAAATAATGGATATAATTCAGAATGAGTTTGGTATATGGAAAGACTAAGTTTTTAAAATAAATCCGCTAGTTCTATAAACTAACGGATTCATGATTTAATGCCCAGCACCATTCTTTAAAACCTCAGGCATCTTTGCCTGAAAACGTTTTAACCGCGGTACAGATACACCTTGTATATAACGTTGATTTGGGTGAAGCCTTTCGTAATTTTGGTGATAATCTTCCGCAATCCAAAACTTTTGGAAAGGATATACTTCTGCAGCAATTTTAGCGTCTAGTTTTTTAGCTAAAGCTGCTTTTTTTTCTTCAATGATTTTCTTTTGTTCGTCATTTTGGTAGAAAATAATGGAACGGTATTGGCTACCTCTATCTGGTCCTTGACCATTAACCTGCGTTGGGTTTTGTGATGCAAAATAGACATCGACTAAGGTGGCAAAACTTACAACTTTTGGGTCGTAAATAATTTCTACAGCTTCGGCATGACCTGTTCTTCCAGTATTACTAGCTTCGTAAGTTGGGTTTTTTGTGTAGCCACCAGAATAACCGCTAATAGATTCTTCAACGCCTTTTACACTTTCGTATACGGCTTCAACACACCAAAAGCAGCCACTAGCAAAATATGCACGTGCTTTACCATCTTTTATTGGTACTACTACTGGGTCAGCATCAATGACAGCTTGTTGTTTTTTGTTTATGTTTTGCGCAGAATTATTACAGTTGAATAATACTGCGATTGCTAAAAAAGCGATTAATTTTTTCATATTTTAATTTTTCTTTTTCAATAGTCGTGCAAAGTTATGTAACCTTATACTGATTTGTTTTAAAATTTTATTAAATAAAAAAGCCCCTGAAAATTCAGAGGCTTTAATTACTATTGGGTAGAAGATTATTTACTAAGCTTAGCAAATAACTTTTCCATTTTTACTTTTTCTTCTTCGGCTAATGCAGCGTCAACTAATATACGACCACTATGCTCGTCCGTGATTACTTTTTTTCTAGCAGCAATCTCAACTTGAACTTGTGGTGGTATAGTAAAGAAAGATCCACCAGATGCACCTCTTTCGATTGGTACAACAGCTAAACCATTTTTTACATTATTTCTTATACGGTTATAGGCAATAACTAAACGCTCTTCGATTTTCTTCTGATATTTAGCAGACTCATTATTTAATGCTTCTTCTTCCTTTTCAGTTTCTTTTAGAATGGCATCTAATTCACCTTTTTTGTGTTTTAAGTGCTCAGTACGTTCTTTTAATTTGTCTTTTGCATCAGAAATAACTTCTTTCTTTTGCTCTATCTGAACCTTAAATTCTTTGATATGCTTTTCAGCTAATTGCATTTCTAATTCCTGAAATTCAATCTCTTTACTTAAAGAATTGTATTCTCTGTTATTTCTAACGTTGTTTTGTTGCTCAGTATATTTTTTAATAAGCGTCTTAGATTCCTCGATTTGATTTTTCTTTGCTTTAATCTCCTCGTCAATCGTGTTAAGGCTGTCGTTAAGCTTTTCTAATCTTGTGTTAAGACCTGCAACATCGTCTTCTAAATCTCTTACTTCTAAAGGAAGCTCACCTCTGATGTTTCTAATTTCGTCTACTCTTGAGTCAATTAATTGTAAATCGTATAATGCTCTTAATCGCTCTTCTACAGTAGCTTCAGCTTTTTTTGCCATAGTTATAAATACTTTACCGGATTTGTATTTGTGTTTGATAAAATGATTGCAAAATTACTAATTTTTTTCGAGAGATAGTCTACTAAAAACGTTTTTGTGAACTGTTCACTCTCATAATGCCCAATGTCTGCTAAAACAATATAATTTTCGGCGGAGAAAAAGTCGTGATATTTTAGGTCTGCTGTGATAAAAATATCTGCGCCAGCTGCTTTTGCAGCACCAATTGCAAAACTACCTGAACCGCCTAAAACAGCTACTTTTTTTACTGGCTTATCTAAAAATTTTGAATGCCTCACTGATGAGACTTTCATCTTTTCTTTTACAAATTTCAGGAAATCAATTTCGGATTGTGCATTGCTGAGCTCACCAATCATACCCATTCCTATATGCTGATTGGTGTTTTCTAAAGTGGTGACTTCAAAAGCAACTTCTTCGTACGGATGTGCTTCAAAAAGCGTTTTTAATATCTTAGATTCTAAGTGTTTTTGAAAAGTAAGATTAAGCTGAATCTCTTCTTCTTGTTGAAGTGTTCCACGCTCGCCAATAACAGGATTAGAGTCTTCATTACCTTGATAAGTGCCGATACCTTCAGTATTAAAACTACAATTGTCATAATTACCAATATTACCTGCACCAGCTTTAAAAATTGATTGTCTTAACTCATTGGCGTTTGCCTTTGGTACATAAGTGGTAAGCTTTTTTATAGTACCTTTTTGGGGCAGTAAAATTTGTTTATTTTTTAAATGTAATTGATCACAAATAATCGAATTTACACCTTGAAATGCGTTGTCTAGAGCAGTATGAATTGCAAAAATTGAAATATTATTTTGTATAGCTTTAATAACTACACGCTCTACGTAACTTTTGCCTGTGAGTTTTTTTAGACCTTTAAAAATTATAGGATGAAAACTAATGATAAGGTTACAGTCTTTTTCGATAGCTTCATCTACTACAGTTTCGAGTGTGTCTAGTGTTACTAGAATTCCTGTAACTGACTGTTTTTTGTCGCCTACCAAAAGACCAACATTATCAAAATCTTCGGCATAAGCCAAAGGCGCTAAATCGTGTAAATGATTAATGACGTCTTGTACAATCATCGAATTTGTGTTTTTGTAAATATAAATATTACTTTCGTGTTAATGAAAATCCTAAGAATCTTATTATTCCCAATTGTACCCATCTACTTTTTTGTGACTTGGTTACGAAATCGATTTTATGACTCTGGCGTAAAACCTTCACAATCTTATGATTTTCCTGTTATTTGTGTAGGGAATTTAAGTACTGGTGGCACTGGGAAAACACCAATGATTGAGTACTTGATACGACTTTTGCAATCAGATAAAAAAGTAGCAACACTAAGTCGTGGTTATAAACGCGTTACTAAAGGATTTTTATTGGCTGATGAGAATGTCAATGTTGATATGGTCGGTGACGAACCGTTTCAGTTTTATAACAAGTTTAATGACATATATGTAGCAGTTGATGAAGATAGACAGCATGGTATTACCGAGCTTAGAAGTTTTGAGCCACAACCAGAAGTTGTTTTACTTGACGATGCATATCAACATAGAAAAGTAAAAGCAGGTTTTAATATTTTGCTAACTTCTTTTGGAAAACTATATACTATCGATATGGTGTTACCAACTGGTAATTTAAGAGAGCCAAAGTCTGGTGCAAAAAGAGCAAATGTTATTGTTGTGACCAAATGTCCAAATGATTTAACTGAAGATAAAAAAGCATCAATTATTAGGAGAATTAATCCCAAAAATTATCAGAGTGTGTTTTTTAGTAGTATTAAATATTGTGATACTATTTATAGTTCAGAAAGTGAGATGTCTCTAGAAACATTATCTACTTTTACTTTGGTTACAGGAATTGCAAATGCTACTCCTTTAGTAAAATATCTGAAATCTAAAACTCTAGATTTTGAGCATTTAGAATACGGAGATCATTATAATTTTACAATAAAAGACATTGAACTCTTAGAGCAAAAGGAATTAATTTTAACTACAGAGAAAGATTATATGCGTTTGTTAGAGGTAGAGAGTTTACGCTCAAAACTATACTATATTTCTATAGAAGTTACTTTAGATAAACCTTTAACGTTTGACAGTTTAATTAAAGATTTCGTTAACTAAGCCGAAGTTTCTGTTTTACCAGATAGAGCTACGTAAAGTTTCTTTTCGAAAGTCTCTTGTTTGAATGGTTTTGAGATGATATCATCAAAACCTGCTTCGTCAAACTCATGCATTTTGTCTTCTAGTGTTACTGCCGTCAAGGCAAATATAGTCAGTTCTTTATTAAATAATCGAATGCGTTTTGTTGCTTCTAGACCACTAATTCCTGGCATATGTATATCCATTAAGACAACATTGTACTCCGTATTTTTGACCATTTCTACAGCGTCTTCGCCATTATCTACAATATCGCAACCAAGCCCCATTTTAGTTAATATCTTCTTGGTGATCATTTGGTTGATTTTGTTGTCTTCAACCACTAGAATCTTGATGTTTTCTAAGTCCAATGCTTTAATGTTTTCTATATGTTTACTTTCTTTCGGAGTTTCTTTTTTCTTCTTTGGTTCAACATGTTTTAAAGGCAGTTCAAAGAAAAAGCTTGTGCCTTTTCCAAGTTGACTTTTCAGAGATATTTTACCATTTAAAATCTTTATCAAACCTTTTACAATCGATAACCCAAGTCCTGTGCCACCATATTTACGATTAATCTGAATTGATCCTTGTGAGAAACTTTCAAACATCTGTTCTTGTTTCTCTTTGGAGATGCCTATACCATTATCTTTAATTTCAAATTGCAAGTTGTATAAGTTTTTACTAACATTGTTGTGGTTCACTTTCACCCAAATATCACCATCTTTAGTAAACTTAATAGCATTTCCTAAAAGATTAATTAGTATCTGCGAAATCTTAAGTTGGTCACCAATATAATTTTCTGGTAAGTCTTTTTCGTATTCAAAATGAATCTGAGTGTTATTGTCATGAGCCGAATTATTAAGTGCGGCGATGACATTTTCGATTTTTGTTTTTAGATTAAAATCTTCAGGATCTAATTCTACCTTATTAGCTTCAATTTTATTTATTTGAAGTATATCATTAATAAAAGTCAATAAGTAATCTCCTGAAAATTTTAGAGATTTCAAATGCGGAATTTGCTTTTCCTTTGGTTCTTCATCAAGTAATAAATTTGTCAAACCAGTAACTGCATAAAGTGGTGTTCTTAACTCATGTGTTACCGTTGATAGAAAATTAGCTTTAGTTTTTGATGCTAATTCTGCTTTCTCTTTAGCGACAATAAGCTCATCATTTTTAATCTGAAGCATATTGTTTGTTCGTAATCTAATATTGTTGTTTTTGTAAAGTGAAAGCGTTAATAGCGATAAGATTGTTATTAAAGAGATACTCAGAATTGTGGTTATTCTAGCGAGATTACTTTCAGATTCTGATTCAGTAGGCTGGTTTTTTAACTGTTCGTTATCCGAATTTTGCTTACCAGCAATTAGATTAGGATTGTTTTCTGAAAATGATGTCTCTGCATTAATTACTTTTAGGGAATCAGTTAATTGTAGATGCTTATTTAAATAAAGGTTTGCAGACCTATATTGCTCTTTACTTTGGTGAATTTTACTTAATAAAAGATAGGCATCGTTAATATTTGATGTGTTACCATTTTCAATAGCTATATCAAGTCCTGTTTTTGCTTGGTCAAGTGCCAAATTAAATTCTTCTTTGGTGTAATAGACTTTTGCATTTTGAATATAGCTAGATGCTAATACGCGATTGAGTTCGTATTTTTTTGCAATTACGATACTGTTCTCTAATTTTCTTTGTGCTGTATCAATTTGATTTAATTCTAAATGTATACGAGCTTCGTTTAGATATACATCTGCCAGATATTTTTCAGAGTTTTGATCGTTAAAACTTAGTTGGGCGTTATTAAAATACTCTAGTGCAGGTTCATATTGTTTTAAGTTACTATGAATTACACCTCTTATATTATAGGTAAGACCAAGATTGACCTTATCATCGTTTTCTCGTTGAATACTAATGGCTTTTGTTAAGGATGATAATGCTTTTTCGGGTTCGTCCAATAAAAATTGCAACTTTCCTATTTTGGTATTAATAACACCTAAACTTTTTTTGTCATCTATTTTTGTAGCAACAGTTAATGCTATTTCTAGACTACTTTTTGCATTATAATAGTCACCACGTTCAGTAAGAATTTTTGCTTGATTGAGTTGTTGTTGTAGGTCTAACACCAAGTCATCGGTGTCTAATTCGCCAGAATTTTGGCCGAAATTTATTATACCGCTTAGCATTATAACTAGGCAAATGAGTTGTTTAATCTGGGACATTAAAACATATTTTACAAACAAATATAATTATTTATTCGACAAAAGTGTATTTTTTTCCGATATATTACACATAAGATTAAGCAATCTTTGACTGTAGGCGGTCTCATTATCATACCAGCCAATGATTTTTACCATATCACCAATCACAGAAGTCATCTGAGCATCAAATATACACGAGTGTGGATTTCCGACAATATCAATAGATACAATTGGGTCTTCAGTATATTGAAGAATACCTTTTAGATGAGTTTCTGATGCTTTTTTAAATAGCGAATTGATACTTTGTATATCAACCTCTTTTTCAACATTGAACGTAATATCTGTTAGTGAGCCGTTTGGAACAGGGACTCTAATGCCACAACCACCAATAACGTCTGCTAAATCAGGAAATATTTTAGTCAAGGCTTTTGCAGCACCTGTTGTAGTTGGAACTATTGATTGACCTGCAGCACGAGCACGTCTTAAATCGCGATGTGGTTGGTCGTGTAAACTTTGATCTGTAGTATAACTGTGAATAGTAGTAATGTAAGCCTGTTTTACCCCAAAATTTTGATGAATTATATCAATCATTGGAGCTGCATTATTTGTTGTACAAGACGCGTTTGAGATTATTACTTCGTCACCGTTAATTGAATCTTCGTTAACACCTAAAACTATGGTCTTAATATTATCTTCAACTGGTGGCACTGATAAGATGACACGTTTAGCACCATTATTAATATGGTGTTGTAGTTGCTTTTTTTCTTTGAATTTTCCTGTAGCTTCAATTACAAAATCAGGTTGAAAAGACCTCCAATCTACTTTAGATATGTCTTTTTCATTAAGTAGAGGAATAGTAACGTTGTTAATAACGATACCTTTATTTGAATGCTTAATGTCATCGTCTAGGACACCATGAATGCTATCATACTTTAATAGGTGACTAAGCGTGTGTGCATCTGCTAAATCATTAATTGCAACAATTTGTATTGAAGGATTTTTAGAAGCTAGTCTATAAACGCGACGACCTATGCGTCCAAAACCATTGATTGCAACTTTTATCATTAATTGATGTGTTTTTGCGCCTTGTAAGAAGAACGAACTAATGCGCTACTTTCAACATGCCTAAAACCTAGCTCTAAACCTATGGCTTTGTATTCGTCAAATTCATCTGGGTTAACAAAACGTTGAACAGGTAAATGCTTTTTACTAGGCTGAAGATATTGGCCAATGGTAACAACATCTACATCATTCTCGCGTAAATCGTGTAATGTTTGTATAACTTCTTCTCTGGCTTCGCCTAAACCTAACATAATTCCAGATTTTGTACGGCGTTGCCCCTGATTTTTCAGATATTTTAGCACACCCATACTTTTATCGTACTTGGCTTGTATTCTAACTTCTCTTGTTAGACGTCTTACTGTCTCAATATTATGTGATACTACTTCTGGAGCAACTTCGATAATTCTGTCGATATGTCTTTCGACACCCTGAAAATCAGGAATCAACGTTTCTAGAGTAGTTTCAGGATTCATACGCCTAACAGCTTTAACAGTTTCTGCCCACATAATGCTACCCATATCTTTTAGGTCATCACGATCTACACTGGTTAGTACAGCGTGTTTAATACCCATTAACTTAATGGAGCGAGCTACCTTTTCTGGTTCGTCCCAATCAACAGTTTCTGGTCTTCCGGTTTTTACACCGCAGAATCCACATGAACGCGTGCAAATATTACCTAAAATCATAAATGTTGCAGTGCCTTCTCCCCAACATTCACCCATGTTTGGGCAGCTTCCAGAGGTACAAATTGTATTTAACTTGTATTTATCTACAAGACTTCTTAATTCGGTGTATTTTTTACCAGTCGGAAGCTTAACACGTAACCATTTTGGTTTGCGTTCAGGAAGTATATTTGATGCTGTTACTGTATTCATTCTTTATTCTTTTCAAGTTGAAAAAATCAAAAAGCAAAGATACGAAGTAAATAATTAAGAAAAGCTAAAGAATTGTCAGATACCAAATGCCAAAACCTACAAGAAAAATAATACCAAGAATACTCAATAAATTCATAAAATCACTTGGTTTCCAGTGTTCAGGAACATGTTTTGAACGTATTAATTTATAATTTAGAATGGCATAAAAAGGCGCAGTTAAAAAAGATAAGACTGTTGCAACTTTAACAAGATTCCCTAATTCTGCACTAAGAAAAAAGAATATCAATATTGTTCCAGCAAATAGAATAAATAACCAATAACGGTAGCTATTCTTTTTTATGGTTTTGAATAAAAGTGATGTTGTACGTTCCATGACACGTGGCGAACCATCAAAAGTAGTAAGTGTCGTGCTAAACATAGTCGTGAATGCTGCTATTCCGATAATGATATAAGCCCAATTTCCAAGGCTGGTGGTGTACATGTTTATCAGTTGTTCTGAAAATCCACTAGAATTTGCGCTTAATGTTTCACCAGTATTAAACATTACTAAAGCACCTAGTGATAAAAAACCAATACCTAATATTATTGTGGCAATGTAACCGATGTTAAAATCAAAGAGTGCAGATTTGGTTTTGAAATTTGTGTCTTTTTTGTTTTTTTCAATTGCCCAAAGCGAATGCCATATGGAAATATCTAAAGGCGCTGGCATCCAGCCCATAAATGCAATTAGAAAAATCCAACTCGATTTTTCAGGGAATATTTGAGAAAATGAAATTGATGATTGGTGTTGCGTTGATGCTGTGAATACAGCAGCAATCGTACTAATCGTAAGAGTTACGATGATGACTTTCATTAAAACATCAAGCACTTTATACTTTCCTAGGATAAGTATGGCGGAACATAAAGTTAGGATTAAAACTGTCCAAATTTGGATACTAGACAATGTCAATGTCCCTATTGTAATCGGATTAAAATCACCAATTAAATTTGAGGCTAAGCTTGCTGTGACTATGGTTACAGCAGTTTGAATGGTAAACATTGTTGCAAAAGTGAGTAAAAAATAAATGACTAAAACACTTTTACCTAGTCGCTTGTAGCCGTCAATTAAACTCTCACCAGTTGCCATTGCGTAACGAGGTCCGTATTGAAAGAAAGGATATTTAAATAGATTTACAAGTAATAATGCCCAAAGTAAACCAAACCCAAAATTTGCGCCAGCTCTAGTCGATTGTACTAGGTGAGAAACACCAATGGCTGCACCAGCAAAGAGTAATCCAGGACCAAGTTTTTTTAAATGACTAAGCATTAGATTTGGTCAAAATTTCAGATAATAATTTTTTTGCTCTAAGAAGCTTCACCTTTATATTGCTCATTGGCTCTTTAAGTTCGGTAGATATTTCTTTGTAAGTCAGTTCCTGAAAATACCTGAGGTTTATCACTTCTTGGTAATGAGGTTTCAGTTTTTTGATGTCACGTAGTAATTTGGCTAAGTTTTGTTCTCTTATTATTTTATCTTCTGGAGTAGGAGATTCGTCAGGGATGTCATAGACAATGTCTTCATCTTTAGTATTTATTTTACTATTTATGGATGACTTATGTTTTCTTACTAAATCTATATGAATATTTTTGGAGATGGTAATCAACCACGTTTTAAAAACATATTTATTATTATAAGTCCCAATTTTATCAAAAGCTTTTGAGAAGGTTTGAATAGTAATGTCCTCCGCATCATTTTCATTTTCAGTACGTTTTAGTTGAAAGCCATACACATCATTCCAATATGTATCTAATAAAAAATTAAATGCAGCTTGGTTATTTTTTTTGGCTAAGGTAATAGCTTCTTTTACTTCCAATGTTTTGGTTTTGAAATAAGATTAGCACTAAAGATAGCTAATTGAAAGATAATTAAGAAAACTTCAAGAAAAGGAGAAAATATGGTCAAATCTTTAGAATCTAATTTGTTTGCAGCTTTACCAGTAGTTAGCCATTGTAAGAGGACTCTGAAAATTATAATTGCTACAACGATAGACCATTGGTACAAAAAACATAATAACGTTATTGCAAGAATCCAAAAAGCTATTTGGCTCAAATAAAATAAGCCAAGTAGAGATTTATGTATTGGCTTGTAATATTTTGAAGTACTTACATGTCTTCGCTTTTGAATTATCCAATCTTTAAAAGTTGTTTTTGGTTCTGACAATGTAAAGCTGTCTTTCGAAAAACAGATAGCTGTATTTTTGCTATTTGCACTTTCGCTTATAAACAAATCATCATCACCAGATTTAATGCTCATATGATTCATGAAACCACCATTGTTAAAAAACAATTCTTTTCTGTACGCTAGATTTCTACCAACACCCATATACGGTATACCTGCTTTTGCATATGAAAAATACTGAATAGCCGTCATTAAGGTTTCAAATCTTATAAGCGCATTCAAGAAAGAGTATTTTACTTTTTTATAGCCTCCAAAACCAAGAACTATTGATTTTGTATTACTAAAACCTTGACTAATTTCTTTCAACCATTTGTCAGAAGTTGGGATGCAATCGGCATCTGTAAAAACTAAAAATTCATTTTTAGAGGCCTTAATTCCAAGTGTTAGTGCGTATTTTTTATTTCCCCAAAATTGTTCTATTGACTTTACATCAACGATGGATATATTATCATGTTTCGCTTCAAAAGTCTCCATGATTTCCAGCGTATCATCCCAAGAGCTGTCGTTAATAAGGACAATCTCAAAGTTTTTATAATCTTGATTAATAATTTTAGTAAGATTCTTTTTTAGATTTCCGGCCTCGTTTTTTGCGCAAATGATTACCGAAAGTGCAATATTTTTTGATTTATATTTTTTTGACTTTTTTGAAGAAAAGAAACTTAAAAAAAAGAAATAATAAATAATTTGAATACTTGCGACAGCAATAAAACTGTAAAAAAGAATCTGTAGGGTAGTCATTTATTGACTAAGAGTGTTGAGATTCTGAACACGAGTCAAATTGGTCTGGTGTTTTTCCGCAAAAACCACAAGCATCACCTTGTTTGTTAAGCATTGGGTTTTGACTAGCACAAGTACCAGCAAATTCACCATCTTTTTTTGCCCAAATTTTGATAGCTATGCCAGCTACTGCAAGTAGTAATAATCCTAAGGTGATGAGTAATAACTTCATGAGTGAAGAATATTTTATTAAATTTATGCAAAGATACTGCTTTTTAATAATTAAAAATAGTAGACATCTTAAAACTAACATTAACTAAATTAATTAATTATGAAAAAATTATTTGCTGAGTTTTTTGGAACATTCTGGCTTGTTTTCGGAGGTTGCGGTAGTGCAATTTTTGCAGCTGCATTCCCTGAATTAGGTATAGGATTTGTGGGTGTTTCGCTATCTTTTGGACTAACAGTGTTAACAATGGCCTATGCCGTTGGTCATATTTCTGGAGGTCATTTTAATCCTGCAGTTTCTCTTGGTCTTTGGGCAGGAGGAAAGTTTGATGGTAAATCATTGCCAGGCTATGTTGTTGCTCAATTAGTTGGCGCAATAGCAGCAGCTGGAGTTTTGTATCTCATAGTAAGTGGCAAAGCAGGATTTACAGATGTTGGTGGTTTTGCATCTAATGGGTATGGAGATTTATCGCCAGATGGTTATAGTATGGTTTCTGTTTTGTTAGCAGAATTTGTACTAACGTTATTCTTTTTATTAATTATTCTTGGAAGTACTAATGAAAGAGCTCCTAAAGGATTTGCACCTATTGCTATTGGTCTTGGATTAACTCTCATTCATTTAATCAGTATACCTATATCTAATACTTCTGTAAACCCTGCACGTTCAACAAGTCAGGCATTATTTGCAGGTGGAGATTATACAGCTCAATTATGGTTATTTTGGTTAGCACCTATTGCAGGAGCTATTGTTGCTGGAGTAATTCATAAAGCTTTTTTTGACAAAGAATAGATTCCTATATATAGTTGAAATAATAATCCCGTTCATTTTGTTTATAAACGGGATTATTCGTTTTATAAAATACTTCGTTATTTTTTTAAAGAAATCTCTGCAACCTCATTTTCTTCAGAAGTAGATTCTCCATTTTTATTTTGGATTACAATGCTTAGAGCTAAAGCATCTTCCATATAAGGTATTGGTTTAAGCGTGCGCTGATAATCTTCAAGATAACCGAGGTTTACCATTTTATCTTCTAACTCGGCTCTTAATTGATAATACTGATTTTCAGGGAGTTTAGGTAAAGACACAACATCAATCATTGAAGTTTTTTCAATAGGATTGATATAGGCTACAGTTTTTAAATCTTTTGCGCGGTCATTACCATTTAAAACATATTTTCTTGAGTCAGGATTATTCAATTTTTGAAGTTGAAAAGCTAGCGCATCTAGTTTTGAATTGTTTTTGTCAATATCTTCTCTTAAGTCAAAAATTTCGTCAACAACAATGTTGTTTTCGCTATTTAAAGCTTGATTTTTTTGATATAAATAGACACTTAAGGTAGCAAATGCAAAGGCAGCTATACTTGCAGCTATACTATACCATGGCGTTTTTTGTCTAGGCATTGCAATGACTTTTGGTGTTTCTTTTGTATAATTCAACACCTTGTTAAGAACTCCTAGTGGAGCTTCAACTGCATTAGCTTTTGCTATAATTTCTAAATTATTCTGAAGCTTAATGTAAGCATCTTCGATTTCAGAATGATTGTCTATTAGATGTTCGACTTCCAAGTTTTCGGCAATGGAAGTGTCGCCTACTAAATATCGCTCTAGTAAGCCTGATTGTAAAAATGTATGTGATTTTTCTTCCATAATTATTGTTTTAAAAATCGTAAACTTTTTTAAGCTCTCTCAAACCAATTTTTAGTCTAGATTTTACAGTGCCAAGTGGTATTTCCAACTCGTCACTAGCTTCTTGTTGTGTCATGCCTTCAAAAAATAAGGCATTAAGCACTATTTGGTATTTATCTTCTAAACGAGCCACATGCTCTTTAATGTCCATGACATCTTGATTAAGCTTTGTGCCTGGAAGTATATATACGTTGGATTTGTCTATTTGGACTTCTTTATGAAATCTATTATTAAAACTACGTAGCTTGTCTATTGCTGTATTTCTTGCAATTCTAAATAGCCATGTAAATAATTTAGCTTTTTTTGGGTCGTATCTCTGAGCATTTTTCCAAACTTTAATAAATGTTTCTTGAAGCGCGTCTTCAGCAATCTCTTCGTTTCTAGTTACTTTTAGGATAGCTCCGTATAAGCTGTCTGAGTAGTTTTCGTATAGCAAATTAAGCGCATACTGGTCGTTGCGTTTCAAAAGTTGTATAATACGTTGTTCTATGTTACTACTCAATGTTTGTTAATTTAGTTTGTGCGTTAGGGCTGCTGCACTTTTTAAAATTAAATAATATTTACTTCTGTCTCTATTTTTATACTAAACAATCTAAAAACTGTTTGTTGTATAAGCTTTGCCAAGTCATAAATATCTTTACCTAAGGCGTTTCCATAGTTAACGAGAACTAAAGCTTGCTTATTATGTACTCCGTAATCTCCAAATCGCTTTCCTTTAAAACCTGCAGTTTCTATAAGCCAACCAGCTGGGACTTTTATTTGTTTTTCTGAAATCACATAATGCGGTACTTGCGGAAAATTATTTTGAAGCTGTTTAAATTCTTCTTTTGAAATGACGGGGTTTTTGAAAAAACTACCACTATTACCAATCTCCTTTGGGTCGGGTAATTTACTTTGCCTGATGCTGATGACAGCTCTTGATATGTCTTTTATACTAGGTTTTGTGATTTTTAATTTTTCTAATTCGGATTTTATAGCACCGTAATCTATATTTAGTCTGTGATTGCCTTTTGAAAGCTTTAGCTTTACGCTTGTTATTATATATTGACCTTTTAAGTTTTGTTTAAAAACAGATTCGCGGTATCCAAAATTACAATCTTCAGTTGTAAAGGTTTTTATTTCTTGAGTCGAAATATTAATTGCTTCACAAGAATGAAAAACATCTTTTAATTCTACACCATATGCACCGATGTTTTGTATCGGAGCAGTGCCAATATTTCCTGGAATGAGTGACATGTTTTCAATACCTCCTAAATTTTTGTCAAGACACCAAAGTACAAAATCATGCCAATTTTCACCGGCTTTAGCCTCGATAATAGCGTAATCATTGGTTTTATCAAATATTGAGATTCCTTTTAGATTAAGATGAATTACTAAAGCTTCAATATCTTTTGTAAGAAGCATATTACTACCGCCACCGAGTACAAAAAAAGGATTTGAAGATTCTGATTTTAATACAGTTTGTAAATCAGAAATGGTTCTTATATCGACGTAAGATTGCGCTTTGGCATCGATACCAAAAGTATTGTAGTTTTTTAAGGATATATTTTCCTGTATTATCATTTAATCTTTGTAGACTTTTAAAGCTTCTTCAATAATTTTAATGGCTTTTTTGAGACTTTCTTCATTAAGTACGTATGCAATTCGTATTTGGTTTAGACCAACATTTGGTGACGAATAAAATCCTGCAGCTGGGGCAACCATAACTGTCTCATTTTCAAAAGAAAAATGCTCTAATAGCCATTGTGCAAATTTATCAGAATTTTTTATTGGAAGTTCGGCAATACAGTAAAATGCACCATTAGGCTTTGCTACTTTTACACCGTCAATTTTTTCAAGCCCAGAAATTAAAGTATCTCGACGTCCAACATACTCATTGATAACTTCTGTAAAATAAGAGTCAGGTGTACTTAATGCTGCTTCACTTGCAATTTGAGCTAATGTTGGAGGGCTTAGTCTTGCTTGTGCATATTTTAATGCAGTTTGGATGAATTCTTTATTTTTTGAAACTAAATATCCAATTCGAGCACCACACATACTATATCGTTTGGACACAGAATCAATGACAATAGCATGGTCTTCGAGACCTTCTTCTTGTAAAATAGAATAGTGGCTTATACCGTCGTAAATAAACTCACGGTAGACTTCGTCAGCAATTAAAAATAAATCATGCTTTTTTACTAACGAGGCTAATTTTTTTATTTCATCTTTTGAGTACAAATAACCAGTTGGATTACCAGGATTACAGATAAGAATGGCTTTTGTTTTTGAGGTAATCAATTTCTCAAAATCATCAATTGGAGGTAATGCAAAATTATCTTCAATTTTTGAAATTACGGGTACAACATTTACATCCGACGCTGTTGAAAACCCGTTATAATTTGCGTAAAAAGGCTCGGGAATAATAATTTCATCATCCTTATCCATTATACTACCAAAAGCAAAAAGCAAAGCTTCACTTCCGCCTGTAGTTACTATGATGTTATCATGATTTAAAGAGATATCATTTTTTAGATAATACTGTGCAATTTTTTTTCTATAATTTTCTGAACCCTCAGAACGCGTATAGGCAAGTATATCTAAAGAGTGAACTTTTACAGCATCTAATGCAACCTGTGGTGTTTTAATATCGGGTTGCCCAATATTAAGATAGTAAACCGTTTTACCGTCTTTGGTGGCTTGCTCTGCATAAGGAACAAGTTTTCTAATGGGCGATGAAGGCATTTTAAGACCTTTTTCTGAAATCTTTGGCATGATTAAATTTAATTTTTAACTAAGTTCTAAAAATTCTTAAAGTTTGATTAAAAAATGATAACAAAGTTAAGCTATTGCATGTAGAATTGTATTTTTAATTATAATGAATATTTCAATTAAATATATCTGTCTATTTGTTTTGTTATCAGTAGGTCTTCAATCTATTGGTCAAAATAGATTTAGCTTACCAGTAGAAAAAAGTTCTAAGATTAGATTTCAATTAATTAATAATATTATTGTTTTACCAGTTGAGCTTAATGGTGTCAAATTATCATTTGTTTTAGATACTGGTGTAAGTCGTCCAATACTATTTAATCTCGTAAATATGGATTCGTTGCAGATTAAAAATACTGAACGTGCTTATTTGAGAGGTTTGGGAAGTAACGGGTCAATACAAGCAATTAGGTCTAGAGGTAATATAATTAAAGTTGGCGAAGCTATTGCTGTTAATAGAGATGTTTCAATGGTTTTTGATCCTAGTATCAATTTCACACCAAGATTGGGTGTGCCGGTTCATGGTATTATTGGTTATGATATTTTTAGAGATTTTATTGTTGAAGTAAATTATAGTTCAAAATTTATTAGGCTCTATAGACCTAAACTTTTTAAATTAAGAAAATCTTCGAAGTGGAATCGTTTACCTATAGAAGTGATAAATAGAAAGCCTTATTTGGCGGGTAATATTGTTTTAGATGCTGAAGATATCCCTGTCAAACTTTTAATGGATACAGGTAGTAGTGATGCGTTATGGTTGTTTGAAAAAAGTAAAAGTAATATTGAAGTTTCTAAAGACTTGTATTTTGAAGATTTTTTAGGCAAAGGCCTCAGTGGTCCAGTTTACGGTACCAGATCAAAGGTTGAATCATTTAGTTTAGCATCATACAAGTTAGAGAAAGTTAATGTGGCTTTCCCGGACTCCATTTATCTTAGTATTGCTAGGAATTTCAAAGAAAGAAATGGAAGTGTTTCTGGTAATATATTAAAACGTTTTAATATATTCTTTGATTATGAAGGTGAGCAAATTTGGATTAAAAAGAATTCTAATTTTAATAAGCCATTTTATTATAACAATAGTGGTATTACACTAGAGCAACGTGGCTATAGAGTTATAAAGGAGCTTAAAAGAAAAGTAGTAACAGACGGTTACGGCAGGAAAGTTGAAGGTGGTAATGTCAATATTTCATTGTCAGACACGTATAGGTTTGTGCTAAAACCATCATTTCAAATTGTTGAATTAAGAGAAAGTTCTAATGCAAAAGCGGCTGGTGTTATGATTGGAGATATCATTACATCTATTAATAATAAGCCAACAAGTGAATTAACTCTTCAAGAAGTGAATGAGTTTTTTTACAATAAAAAAGGTACAGTACTACGTATAAGAGTAGACCGTGATAAAAAGATTTTATCGTTCAGATTTAAACTAGATGATGTGTTCAAAAAAAAGAGCCTTCAAATTGAAGACTCTAATTAATAGTATTTAGAAATTTCTATTGCTCCACAGAGCTTTTTCCTTTTTTGTCTAGGACACTAGTTTTGCTAGAATCTACAACAAGACCTTTGATTTTTAATGCTACAGTAGGAGTTTCGGCATTAGATATAACTGTTATGGTTTTTCTAATAGGATTAACTCTTTTAGTATCATACTTAACTTCAATTTCTCCTGTTTCACCAGGCATAATAGGTCCTTTAGGTTTTTTAGGAACCGTACATCCACAAGTAGATTTAACGTTTGATATAATTAACGGAGCATTCCCAGTATTTGTAAATTCAAATACGCGTACACCGTCAGCACCTTTCTCTATAGTTCCGTAATCTATTACTTCAGTTTTAAATTCAATCTTGGCAACCTTCTTGTCTTGAGCGTTTAAACTCAAACTCATAACGCCAATAAATAAAATTGTAATTATTTTTTTCATCACTTTATAATTAAATTATTCAATTCAAAATTATGTACTTTTTGTTTCTCATCAAAATTAATACGTTGTATAACACACTATTTAACAATAAATATGCTTTTTAGGCATATTCTCTGCATATTTTCTATTCAAAAAAAGAAATATAAGTACTTTTGTAGGTTATTAGCAAAAACGATACCAAAAAATGGAAATACCTTCAAAATATAGTGCTTCAAGTGTTGAGAGCAAATGGTACGACTACTGGATGAAAAACAATTATTTTCATTCGACACCAGATGAAAGAGAACCTTATACTATTGTAATACCGCCACCAAACGTAACGGGCGTATTACACATGGGGCATATGCTTAATAACACGATTCAGGATGTTTTAATCCGTCGCGCACGTTTATTAGGAAAAAATGCTTGTTGGGTTCCTGGAACAGATCATGCTTCGATTGCTACAGAAGCTAAGGTTGTTGCTAAATTAAAAGAGCAAGGTATTAATAAAAACGATTTGACTCGGGAAGAGTTTTTAAAGCATGCTTGGGATTGGACTGAAGAATATGGTGGTGTGATTCTTGAGCAACTGAAGAAGTTGGGTTGTTCTTGTGATTGGGACAGAACCAAATTTACTTTAGATGATGACATGTCCGAAGCTGTAATTAAAGTTTTTGTTGATTTATATAATAAAGGCATGATTTATCGCGGATACCGCATGGTAAATTGGGATCCAGAAGCAAGAACTACGTTGTCGGATGAAGAAGTAGAATATATTGAAAAACAAGGAAAACTCTATTACATCAATTATAAGATTGAAGACTCTAATGATGTGTTAACCATAGCTACAACACGTCCTGAAACTTTACTAGGTGATACAGCGATTTGTATCAATCCAAATGACGAAAGGCATATGGGTTTAAAGGGTAAACGTGCAATTGTTCCTATTAATAATCGTGTTATTCCTATTATTGAAGACGAATATGTAGATCTTGAATTTGGAACAGGTTGTCTCAAAGTTACTCCAGCTCACGATGAGAATGATAAAGTTTTAGGAGAAAAGCATAATCTCGAAGTGATTGATATTTTTAATGAAGATGCAACATTGAATTCTTTTGGATTACATTATGAAGATAAAGATCGTTTCGTTGTTCGTAAAGAAATAGTAAAAGAACTAGAAGAACTTGGTGCTATCGTTAAGATTGAAGACCACACGAATCGTGTTGGAATTTCGGAACGTACAAAGGCAATTATTGAACCACGTCTTTCTGATCAATGGTTTCTTAAGATGAAAGATTTAGCACAACCTGCTATTGAAGCTGTTTTAGAAACTGAGGATGTAAAGTTACATCCAAAGCGTTTCAACAATACCTATCGTCATTGGATGGAAAACATTCGTGATTGGAATATTTCTCGTCAGTTACGTTGGGGACAACAAATCCCAGCATATTATTATGGAGATGGAAAAGAAGATTTTGTAGTTGCAGAAAATATTAATGAAGCTCTGCAATTAGCAAAAACCAAAACGTCAAATTCTAATCTACAAGCATCTGATTTACGTCAAGATTCTGACGCTCTTGACACTTGGTTTAGTTCATGGTTATGGCCGATAAGTGTTTTTGACGGTATCAGAAATCCTGAAAATGAAGAAATCAATTATTATTATCCAACTAATGATTTAGTAACAGGTCCAGATATTTTATTCTTTTGGGTGGCACGTATGATTGTTGCTGGTTATGAGTTTAAAGGAAAAAGACCTTTTGAAAATGTTTACCTAACAGGTTTGGTTAGAGACAAACAACGACGAAAAATGTCTAAATCATTAGGTAATTCTCCAGATGCATTAAAACTGATTGAGGATTATGGTGCAGATGGTGTGCGAGTAGGACTACTATTAAGTGCAGCAGCTGGAAATGATTTAATGTTTGATGAAGAGTTATGTAACCAAGGTAAGTCCTTTGCTAATAAAATTTGGAATGCATTCCGATTAGTCAAAGGATGGGAAGTTGAAGATATTAATCAGCCAGAATCATCAAAATTAGCATTAGATTGGTATAAAGCTAAATTTCAAAAAGCATTAGCTGAGATGGAAGGTAATTATAACAAATACCGTTTGTCAGATGTGTTGATGACTAGTTATAAGTTAATTTACGACGATTTTTGTGGGTGGTTATTAGAAATGATAAAACCAGCGTATGGTCAACCGATAGATTCTAAAACATTTAATGCTGTAATTGAAATATTTGAGGCTAATCTAAAAGTGCTACATCCATTTATGCCATTCTTAACAGAAGAAATTTGGCAATATATGGCTGAAAGAACACCTGAAGAAGCTTTAATTATTTCAAAATATCCAAAAGTTGAAACTTCAGATTCTAAAATAATAGAAGATTTTGAATTGGTTAAGGATGCTGTATCAGGAATAAGAACGATTAGGAAAGAAAAGAACATCGCTTTTAAAGATGCTATAGAATTGTCTGTAATAAATAATGAAAATTTAGACACATCTTACAATTCAGTTATTGCTAAAATGGGTAATATTTCCGAATTGCAAACGGTAGATACTGCAATTGAAGGAGCATTGACATTTAGAGTTAAGTCTAACGAATATTTTATTCCAATGGCTGGTGCAATAAATGTAGAAGAAGAAATCGAAAAATTAACTGAAGAATTAAAGTATACTGAGGGGTTTTTAAAATCTGTTCAGAAAAAATTGTCTAACGAGCGTTTTGTAAATAATGCACCTGAGCAAGTTGTAGCTTCTGAAAAGAAAAAAGAAGCTGATGCTTTAGCTAAGATTGAAACTATAAATAAAAGCTTGTCAAGCCTAAAATAAGTTTTTTTAAATGAAAATTATAAAGCCTTGCATTAATTTGTGAGGCTTTTTTGTTTACCATTCATTAATCCTATTACTATCTAGCTTAATAAAAATAAAAAGCAAAATCGTAAAGCCCCAAAGCCCAGAGCCACCGTAACTAAAAAAGGGTAGTGGTATACCAACTGTTGGTATTAATCCCATAACCATACCGATATTTATTGTAAAATGTACAAATAGTATAGACGCAACTCCGTAGCCATAGACACGGCTAAATTGTGATTTTTGTTGTTCTGATAAGTATAAGATTCTAATAATAAGAAATACGAAAAGAATAACAACAATACTAGAACCCAAAAAGCCCCATTCTTCGCCAACAGTACTAAAAATATAGTCGGTATCTTGTTCTGGTACAAATTTACCGGTGGTACGTGTACCTTCCATGAAGCCTTTTCCCCAAAATCTTCCGGAGCTAATTGCTTCTTCGGATTGAATTAGGTTATAGGCTTCACGTTTTTTCATAAGCTCTAATTTAGCTGGGTCTTTTTCTAAACGTAGCCAAAGACTAATTCGGTTTTGCTGGTGTGGTTTTAAAACATGATTGTAAAATTGTTTCACCCCTAATGCAAATACTGTACATGCGACCAAAATTATTAAAGATTGAGGTATTGAGATACGTTTTTTTCGATTTAAAAAATATGCTGCCAAAAGTATTATTATGGAAATTAAAGCAGTAATTTTTACACCATATTTTAAGGATAACACAGCCACTACTATTAAAGAAAACCCTAGCAATAAATAGATTTTCTGTAAACCTTCTCTAAAAAAGACAAAGAAAAATGCGCCATATACTATTGTGCTTCCAGCATCATTTTGTAGTAAAATTAATAGGGCAGGCAAAAAAATAATAGCAGCAGCTTTTAGCTGGTCTCTAATGTTTTTCAGATTGGTTTGTATATCGCTAATATATTTAGCGACTGCTAAAGCGGTTGCAAATTTAGCAAATTCACTAGGTTGTATAGTCATACTGCCAATGCCATACCATGAGCGTGCACCGTTTATATCTTTTCCGAATACAAATAAGCCTAGTAGAGCTAATATGGCACCAATGTATATGAGGCTAGCAAATCTTTCATAAAACTTGGCGTCAACTGAAAGCGTGAGTAAAATGATGATAAGAGATGTCCCAATAAAAATAAGTTGCTTTCCATAGGAATTTCCCATATCAAAATAACTTGTGATTTCACCTGTATGAGATGCTGACATTATATTAACATACCCAAAACCAACAAGTAATATGTAGATAAGTATTGTTATCCAATCAAATCCAAAACGTCTCTGATTCTCTCTTATCATTTGCTGTCTATTTTTGCTTTTAGATATTTTAAAGCTTCAAACTCTTCTTGAGGAATAGTTTCTAAAGTTGTCTCTCTGTTGATTTTGAATGGCTCACCAGAATAAGGTTTTTTATACTCGTGTTCTAATGAGTGCGATAATACAAAGTTTTCTAAATCTGTTCTTGTTATTTCGTTTTTGAGATATTTTTCAATCATTAAACTCGCCATTTTTCCAGCAAATCGACTTCCGAAATAACCATTTTCGATAAAAACAGCTATTGCAATTTTCGGATTGTCTTTTGGTGCAAAAGCTATAAAAATAGAGTGGTCGGTAAGTTGCGTTTTGGTACTGTCAATAATGGCAAAATTTTCGGCAGTTCCTGTTTTACCACAAATATCAATACCTCTAACTTTTAGCATTTCAGCAGTTCCTTTGTTATACACATCGAACATACCTTGTATAACTGGTTCAAAATGTTTTTTAGCAATAGTGGTGTAATTAGGTGTTGTGTATTTTGAAGGAATTGTATCATTCTCAATATTCTTAATGATATGAGGTGTGTAATAATAGCCACGATTACCAATAGCAGCTGCCATATTTGCCAATTGTATTGGCGTGGCTAAAACTTCTCCTTGTCCAATGGCATTGGATAATGTGAAAGTTGGATACCATTTGCCTTTACCGTGAGCTCTGTCATAAGTTATAGCTGCTGGGATTTTGCCCGGTTGACCAACGGATAAGTCATTCCCGAGGTAATTGCCTAGCCCAAAACTTTTAACGTGGTTACTCCATGTATCCATTGACTTTGCTGGAGTATCATATTTATTCATGATTTTTAGATACACATTTGCAAAATAAGCATTACAGGATTCATAAATGCCTAAGTTCATATTTGCAGGACTTCTGTGAGCATGACAACCCATTTTTCTATTTCCATAGTTAAAACCCATGCTACATCTAAATGTATCATTAGTGTCTATAACACCTTCTTGTAAACCTATTAATGCATTTATAGTTTTAAATGGAGAACCAGGAGGATACATGGCTTGTAAGCCTCTATCAAACAAAGGTTGTGCAAGACTATCATTATAAAGCTTGGTAAAGTTTTTTGATCGTTCTCTTCCGACCAGTAAGTTAGGGTTATATGTAGGTCCAGAGACCATTGCTAATATTTCTCCACTACTAGGTTCAATAACTACAATACCACCACGTTTGTTTGTCATTAATAATTCGCCATACTCTTGTAATTTTGAATCTATGGTTATAGTAATGTCTTTTCCAGGTTGCGCTATTGTATCATTTTTGCCACCTTTAAAAGCTCCTAAATCTCTATTAAATCTATCTTTTTGAATAAACTTTGTACCTTTTATTCCTCGAAGAATTTTTTCATAAGTTTTCTCAACACCTTGTTTGCCAATTAAATCACCTTTTCCATAATAACCATCTTTGTTTATGATGGCTTGATTTACTTCTCCAATATCGCCAAGAACATTAGCTCCAATAGTTTTTCGATATGTTCTGATAGAACGTTTTTGGATGTAAAATCCATCATACTTTCGCATTTTTTCTTGTAAAACAGCATAATCATCTTTAGCTAAATTTGAAAGAAAAACATAAGGCAACCTTGGAGAATAATTTTTGGCTTTCTCTAGTGTCTTGTGAAATTTTTCTTCGGTTATTTTTAGAAGAGAGCAAAATTCTGAAATATCAAATTCTTCAACTTCTCTAGGAATAACCATCACATCATAAGATGGTTGATTTGCTACTAAGAGTTCACCGTTTCTATCATAAACATAACCGCGTTTAGGATATGTAAATACTTTTCTGACAGCCGTATCGTCCAAGGGATTATAGTTTTTTGAACTATGAACCTGAAGATAATATAGTCGCGCAATAAAAGCGATACCTACAAATACAACTAGCGTTAATAGTAACAGTTTTCTCATTTACGAGTTTTGAATAATAGAATAAGTATTAGACTCAGACTTACGGTGAATATGCCAGAGAATAACGCCTTTTTTAATAAAAGAATTATCTGCGAAATGTTAAAAATTTCGAGATAAAAAAGTATTATATGGTGAAAAATAACACAACCGCTAACATACATTATAAGAGCCCCAATGTCTGTATGACCAAACTTTAGATTTTGATGGTCATACATAGTCCCAAAAGCATATTTTAAAAATACAGGTCTAGCAAATGCTAAGCACACTGATGCACCAGCATGAACACCTCCAGAATCTAAAAACATATCTACAAGTAATCCAAGATTAAATGCAAGAATTAAAAATAATAATCGGTTATTTTTTACAGGGAATAATAAAATAAAAATGATGTAAATAAAAGGATTTATGTATCCCAAAAAATTAATATTATTGCAAATTGTGACTTGTACTAAAAGAATTACTATAAACCTTATGATATTTAAACTTATGCTATTATTCATTATTAAGTTCTTCTAGAGTTTTTAACTCCTCGATATCATTATTTTTTATAATATATACATGCTGAAGGGTTGTCATATCATTAAATAGACGTACTTGGATTGTGTAAGTATCTCCACCAGTATCAGTCGTAAATTCTTCAACCTTACCAATTTCAATGCCTTTTGGGAAAATTGCTGATTGTCCTCCAGTGACTATTGTGTCTCCAATGTTTAGCTTTGCAAATTTAGAGACATCTTCCAATTGCGCAAAGTAAGGAGAATTTGTATCCCATGTCAGTGAGCCACTTTGATTGGATGATTTAAGCTTTGCATTGATACGACTTTTTTTACTTAAAATAGAGAGTACAGTTGAATACTTGTTCGAAGTGTTATCTATAATTCCAACTATACCTTTTGAGGTAATAACTCCAAAATCTTGCTGAATACTGTCACGTAATCCTCGATTAATGGTCAAGTAATTATTTGGAGAATCGTAGCTATTCTTATAAACTTCAGCAGATATTATATCAAATTGTTCATCATTAAAACTAGAATTATCTATAATATTTTGACTAACCTTGTTAGTATTTAATAGCTGTTCACGAAGTAATTTGTTTTCTTCAACTAAGATTGAATTTTGCTCTTTTAAATCAAAGTACTGTCCTATGCTATTTACTGTACCATATACGCCACCAGTTAGGCTATTAGCAGAGTTTATAAATTGACTTTTATGGTAAGAGTGTGATTGAATTGTAAGGGATAATGCAATACCAAAGAGTAATAAAAACAATAGAAATGTTTTGTTTCTAATTACAAAATTGAAAATTTGTTGCATTATTTAGCTTTATTTAATCAATACGCTTTTGTATTTAGCTAGATTTTTCAGAGTAATTCCAGTACCACGAACAACTGCTCTTAATGGGTCTTCTGCAATATAAACAGGTAAATCTGTTTTTTGAGACAAACGTTTGTCTAGACCTCTAAGCATCGAGCCACCACCGGCTAAATAAATTCCTGTATTGTAAATATCTGCTGCTAATTCTGGAGGCGTCTGAGATAAAGTTTCCATAACAGAATCCTCTACTCTTAAGATAGATTTGTCTAGTGCTTTTGCAATTTCTCGATATGAGATTTGAACCTGTTTCGGTTTACCAGTTAATAAATCTCGTCCTTGAACGCTCATATCTTCTGGTGGCAAATCTAAATCTTCAGTAGCAGCACCAATTTGTATTTTAATTTTTTCGGCTGTACGGTCACCAACGTAAAGATTGTGTTGTGTACGCATGTAATAAATGATATCATTTGTAAATACATCACCAGCAACCTTAACAGATTTGTCACATACAATACCACCTAAGGCAATAACGGCAATCTCTGTTGTGCCTCCACCAATATCTACAATCATGTTACCTTTTGGTTGCATGATGTCTACGCCAATACCAATAGCTGCAGCCATTGGTTCATGGATCAAATAAACTTCCTTGCCATTAACGCGTTCACAAGATTCCTTTACTGCTCGCATTTCTACTTCAGTAATTCCAGAGGGAATACAGACAACCATGCGTAAAGAAGGGTTGAATAATTTTTTCTTTAAAGCAGGGATGTTTTTGATAAATAAATTTATCATTTGCTCTGACGCATCAAAATCTGCAATTACACCGTCTTTTAATGGACGAATTGTTTTTATATTCTCGTGTGTCTTACCTTGCATCATGTTGGCTTCTTTACCAACAGCAATTATTTTTCCTGAAATTCTGTCTCTGGCAACAATCGATGGGCTGTCGACAACGACTTTGTCATTGTGAATAATTAATGTGTTTGCGGTACCTAAATCAATAGCTATTTCTTCTGTTAGGAAGTCAAAAAATCCCATGCGTTATTCTAGTATTTTGGGGTGTGTATTCTCTTAAATTATTGGCTGTACGTAAATGTAATAAATTATACGGTATTTAATGCTTTATGGACGTTTATTGCGAGCTTTTTTTTATAATCGTTTAAAAACATTAAAATTTTGACAAAAAGATTTCTGCTATGAAAAGAAATCTAGTGTTTAAAATGGCGTGTTCCTGTGAATACCATTGATACATCATTAGCATCGCAATAATTAATACTTAATTCATCTTTTATCGAACCTCCAGGTTGAATTACTGAAACAATACCTGCATTATCTGCAATTTCTACACAATCAGGGAAAGGAAAAAATGCATCACTCGCCATTACAGCGCCTTTTAAGTCAAAATTGAAAGACTGTGCTTTATGAATCGCTTGATTAAGCGCATCGACACGACTTGTTTGTCCAGTTCCGCTGGCGCACAATTGTTTACCTTTTACCAAAACTATAGTATTAGATTTGGTATGCTTACATATTTTTGAAGCAAAAATTAAATCTTCAATTTGTGCTAAAGTTGGTGTAGTTTTAGTTACCGATTTTAAATCTTCTGGACAATCAGTTTTAGCATCTCTTTCTTGAACTAAAGCTCCATTTAAGCAAGTTCTTACAGTAGTTTTTGGTAACTCAACATCATTTAGAATTAAAAGAATTTTATTTTTCTTTCCTTTTAAAATAGCTAACGCATCATCACTAAATGAAGGCGCAATAACCACTTCGCAGAATAGTTTGTGTATTTCTTCAGCAGTAGCTGCGTCAATTTCGGTATTAGAAATTAATATGCCACCAAAAGCAGAAACTGGGTCACCAGCTAATGCATCTACATAAGCTTGATAAACAGAACTGCGTTGCGCAAAACCACACGCATTATTATGTTTTAAGATAGCAAATGTTGGTGCTTCTCCCTTAAATTCAAAAATTAAATTTACGGCAGCGTCTACATCTAAAAGATTATTGTAACTTAAATCTTTTCCATGTAATTTTGTAAACATCGCATCAAAATCTCCAAAGAAAAATCCTTTCTGGTGAGGGTTTTCTCCGTAACGTAAAACTTTACCGTTTGTTTCAGAAACCTTTAAAGATGCTATCTCATGATTTTTATTGAAATAGTTAAAAATTGCCGAATCATAATGTGATGAAACATTAAACGCTTTTGCAGCAAAACGCTTTCTGTCATCTTCAGAGGTTTCACCATTCTTAGAATTTAAAAGATCTAAAAATTCAGAATAATCATCAACAGAAGAAACACAAGTTACATCTGCATAATTTTTTGCAGCAGCTCTAATTAAAGAAATACCACCTATATCAATTTTTTCAATGATATCTTGGTTGCTAGCTCCAGAGGCTACTGTTTTTTCAAACGGATATAAATCTACAATGACTAAGTCTATTTGTGGGATTTCAAATTCTTTTAGTTCAGAAACATCACCTTCATGATTTTGACGGTTTAAGATACCTCCAAACACTTTTGGGTGTAATGTCTTTACACGTCCTCCAAGTATTGAAGGGTAAGATGTAACATCTTCGACAGGTACGACATTAATACCTAGGTCTTTAATGAATTTCTCTGTTCCTCCTGTCGAGTAAATTGTTACGCCAAGGTCATTAAGTTTTTTTACGATTGGTTCTAGTCCATCCTTACTAAATACCGAAATTAGTGCCGATGAAATGGTTTTGTTGCTCATTATGTTGTGTTGTAAATTTTGAAAGCATAAAAATACTCATAACTCCAAAAAAAGAAGACCAAAAAAACTACTTTGTTTCAGTTTTTTGTAACATAAAATTGTTGACAACGTCTTATGATTATATTTATAGAAAATTAAAGGCCAATGCTTGTATATCTTCGCCTGTTTAAAGAGAGTTTTTCTTTTGCACTAAATGCTTTGCGAAACAATAAATTGCGTACGTTTTTGTCGCTTTTAGGTGTTACAGTTGGTATATTTTCAATAATAGCTGTTTTGGCAGCTGTAGATTCATTAGATAGAAACATCAAGGAAAGTCTTGATGGTTTAGATAAAAATACAATTTACCTTACTAAATATTCTTTTGGACCAACCCAAGTCCCACGTTGGAAACGTGAAAATTACCCTCAAGTAGATTATGATGATTTTGAATTTGTAAGAAGGAATATTAATAATATTGAAGCTTCGGCATATGTTATTTTTGGCGGAGGAGAAACGATACGATATCAAGCGGAAACTTTAAGTAATGTAGAGGTTACTCCGATATCAGAAGGTATTTATATCATAGATAATCTTAAAATATCACAAGGTCGTTTTTATTCGGAATTAGAATCAGAAACTGGTGCTCCTGTTATAGTTTTGGGTTACACACTAGCTGAAAATTTATTTGACAGCGATAACCCTATAGGTAAACAAATACGTGTTTACGGACGAAAGCTTACTGTTATAGGTGTCTTGGATAAATATGGAGAAGGTCTAGGAGATACACCAGATGTAAAGGCCTTTGTGCCAGCTAATTTTGTGCGACGTTTTAGAAATGGAGGTGCAAATGGGCTGCCTGGTGCTGTCGTTATAAAACCGAAAGAAGGAATTGATATAGACGCTTTTGAAAGCGTTTTGAAGCAAAAATTTAGAATATACAGAGGCTTAAAGGCAGATGAAGAGGATGACTTTTTTGTCAATAAACTTGCAGGATTAGTGTCTTTCGTAGATAGTATTATCAGTGTCATGAACGGTATTGGTTGGATGATAAGTCTGTTCTCGTTATTGGTTGGAGGCTTTGGTATTGCAAACATTATGTTTGTAAGCGTTAAAGAACGAACTAATCTTATAGGTATTCAAAAATCTTTAGGTGCCAAAAATAGATTTATACTGTTTCAGTTTTTATTTGAAGCTACAATTTTAGCAGTAGTTGGAGGTTTGGTAGGCTTAGGTTTGGTATGGATTCTAACCTTTGTTGCATCAGGAATGTCAGGAGACTTTAAATTTGTTTTGTCTGTTCAAAATATGCTTTTAGGTTTTGGATTATCAACTATTATTGGGCTTATTTCTGGTGTATTACCAGCAATTAGAGCATCTCGATTAGATCCAGTAGAAGCTATAAGAACAGGTATGTAATTGCATTTTTATTTTTAAGCTTTCTGTAACAGTTTTTAGAATCTGAGATTATATCTTTAATTTTTTATAAAATCAACCATCAATGTTTGTCTATCTAAGACTTTTAAAAGAAAGTTTTTCTTTCGCTTTTAATGCACTTCGTAATAATAAACTTCGTACGTTTTTGTCATTGTTAGGTGTTACGATTGGTATATTTTCGATTATTGCAGTTTTGGCTGCGGTAGATTCCTTAGATAAAAATATCAAGTCCCAATTAAGTTCATTAGACAGCAATACCATGTATTTGGCACGTTTTTCTTTTGGGCCAACGGATGTCCCTAGATGGAAACGACAACAGTTTGATAAGGTAAACTTCACCGAATATAATTACTTAAAAGATAATTTATCAGGAGCTGAACATATAGCGTATCAATTGTTTGTTAGACCAGAAAGTGTACGGTACGAGTCAGAAGTGGTTAGTAATGTTAATACAGTTGTCGTATCACATCAGTTTGCTGACATACAAACTTTAGAATTTTCAAAAGGGCGTTTTTATAATGAATCCGAATCAAATTCAGGAAAACCAGTAATTGTAATAGGCGATGAAATTGCCAATTCACTCTTTGGAGAACTTGAGCCTTTAGGAAAGCGTATTAGAATGTATGGCCAAAAGTTTACCGTGATTGGCGTTGTCAAAAAAGAAGGTTCTGGATTATTTGGAGCAAGTAATGATGTTTCTGTTTTTCTACCCGCTAACTTTGTTAGAAATCGATATGGTGATAATAATAGAAACATAAATAATATTGTCATTATTAAACCCAATCCAGATGCAGATATAGATGAACTAAAAGCTGAGGTTACACAAATAATGAGAAATCGTCGTGGTCTTAAACCTAATGAAATAGACACTTTTTTTATTAGTGTAATTTCTGGATTAAAGGATGCTATCGATGGTATTATTGGTAGTATGAACTTTATCGGTTGGATGATAAGTCTCTTTTCACTACTCGTAGGAGGTTTTGGTATCGCAAATATTATGTTTGTTAGTGTAAAAGAAAGAACTAATCTTATTGGAATTCAAAAATCTCTAGGTGCAAAAAACAGATTTATATTATTTCAGTTTTTGTTTGAAGCAGTAATTCTAGCTATCGTTGGAGGTTTAGTTGGTCTTTTAATGGTTTGGTTAGGGACTTTAGTGGCTAGTAATTTAGCCGAAGATTTTGATTTTGTCCTTTCTACACGTAATATCATATTAGGTTGCTCAATCTCATCCCTTATAGGATTAATTTCTGGAGTAATACCTGCTTTAAGAGCGTCAAGATTAGATCCTGTTGAAGCGATAAGAACTGGAATGTAATTTAACCTATTAGTTTAGACACTTCTTTACAAACAAACTCTAAAAAACGTTCATCAGCTTCTGTAAAAGGGTCAGCAGTATTAGAGTCAATATCTATCTGACCTAAGTTTTCACCATTCACAAAAATTGGAACAACAATTTCGGCTTTTACGGTAATACTACACGCTATATAATTGTCTTGCGCTTTTACATCTGGTACCACAAAATTTTGATTACTAACTGCCACTTGTCCGCAAATACCTTTTCCAAAAGGGATAATAGTATGATCTGTTGGTTCGCCAACATAAGGTCCAAGTTTTAATTCGTGTTTATCACCGTTTTTAAAATAAAATCCAACCCAATTGTAGTATTCTATGTGTTGTTCAAGCAGTTCACATATTTTAAGAAGTTTCTCGTCAACAGTAGTTGTTGTGTTAGAAGTTATGTCTGTTATTTGAGGTTTTAATTCTGTAAAAGTCATTATTAAATTAAAATTTTGTCAAAAATATCTAAAAAGTGCTAGTTTCAAATTCGAAATTCGATAAATTTAACAGCACAATAACATAAGTCCATCTTTGAGAGCATTACTTACAAAATACAAACTTGTTATTCGCTTTATACTCACATTTGTTTTAGTATATGGTGTTTTGTCTATTGGATATAAATTTTATTTAGACTTTTCTGAAGATTCTAAATACTATCCAGATTATATGACACATTTAGTAGGTAAGCAAACAGAAACAATTCTAAACGGTTTTGGTTATCGAACAAATATTGTCCCAATGCTCGAAGAACCTTCATTATTGGTTATTGTAAACCAAAAGAGCTTAGCTAGAATCATTGAAGGCTGTAACGGTATGAGTGTTATTATTCTTTTTGTTGCTTTTGTAATTGCATTCTCTGACACCTTTAAGCGGACGTTTTTATTTATACTAGCAGGCAGTGTTTTAATTTATGCGATGAACCTTGTTCGAGTAGTATTATTAACAGTTGGCTTGTATCATTATCCATGGAGAAGCGAACTCATGCACGAAGTTATTTTTCCATTAGCGATTTATGGTCTTGTCTTCTTATTATGGATGTATTGGGTCAATCATTTTTCAAAAAAAGTAAAAGCTTCCAATGTCTAAAACGTTACGATATATTATTGTTTTTGTGCTCTTGTTATTGCTAGTCTTGGTGAGGGCTTTTGAAGACACATTGTTTTACGACCCATATTTAATCTTCTTTGAAAACGATTATTTATTCATAGACAGTCCTCGACGAGAAGTTGCTAAGTTGGTCTTCTTTACTTTTTTAAGGTATCTTATAAATTCATTATTATCATTAGGTATAATTTATTGTGCTTTTTTAGATAAGCAGATGATTAAGTTTTCTGCAATAGTTTTTGCAGTAGGATACATATGTTTTACAATCCCGTTTTTATACTTTGTAATTAATCCACGTCAAGAAGATTACTATCTGTTTTTTAATGTGCGTCGTTTTTTGATTCAGCCAATTATACTTTTATTGTTATTACCTGCTTTATACTACTATAAGCTAAAGCGTTAAGGAAGTTGTAAAAACTTCGTAATAATTCAAAATTTAGTAATTTTGCAATGTGAAATACTTACTATCACATAAAATCTTTGCTACAACGTTATCTGTATTAGTGTTGCTTTCGACATTTTCTTTCACTGTCGAAAAACATTATTGTGGCGATACCTTAATTGATACAGCTGTATTCTCTGAAGTAAAAGGCTGCGGAATGGATATGGAAGCGGTTTCGAAAAAGAAAAAGCCATGCTGTAAAGATGAGGTAGATGTTATAGAAGGACAAGATGAATTAAATAGAGCCAGTTTTGACGATTTAGAATTTTCAACACATTTATTTATTGCGACTTATGCATATAGTTGTGTTTCGCTATTTGAAAGTCTTCCAAAGCAAATAATTCCTAATAAAGATTACTCACCACCTAATATTGTTTATGATATTCAGCTCTTAGAGGAGGTTTTTTTAATTTGATGTTATTCTTTTAACTAATAGAACATGAAACAATCTTGTTTCAAATTATAACATCAAAACAAATTAAATGAAAACATATATCTTATACTGTGCTATATTTTTGGCAAGTATAATTCATGCTCAAGACAAGCTCGAAGGTGTGATTTTAGAGTCTATTGAAGATAAAGAAATTCCACTAGCTGGCGCAAACGTCTTTTGGTTAAATACTAGCGTTGGAGCGATGACTGATGAGAATGGCGCTTTTTCAATTTCTTATCAATCATTATACAAAAAACTTGTAATTAGTTATGTAGGTTTTAAAACAGACACGCTTACAATTACATCGAATAAAGCCATTCGTCATGTCCTAAAATCTACATCGAGTTTGGACGAAGTAACAATAACGTCTCGTAAACAAGCTACAGCAAAATCGTATCTAAAAGCGACCAATACGTTTACGGTTAGTAGTGACGAGCTACTCAAAGCGGCATGTTGTAATCTATCCGAAAGTTTTGAAACCAATCCATCAATAGATGTCAATTTTGCCGATGCGGTTTCTGGTTCGCGTCAAATAAAAATGTTGGGTTTAAGTTCGCCTTATATTTTAATAGCGACAGAAAATATCCCTGCAATCCGTGGTGCATCACAAGCCTATGGTTTAGGTTTTATACCAGGAACTTGGGTCGAAAGTATTCAAATTACAAAAGGTGCTGGTAGTGTTGTTAATGGTTATGAAAGTATAGCTGGCCAAATAAATGCCGAATTGGTTAAGCCAATGACAGACAATAATTTGTTTGTAAATCTCTATGCAGCAACTAGCGAACGTGTAGAATTAAACACCCATTTTAATACCAAACTAAGTGATAAGTGGAGTACAGGTTTGTACTTACACGGTAACACACATCAGGAAAATCACGATGTTAATAATGATGACTTCTTAGATATGCCACTTTACAATCAGATTAATATTATGAATCGTTGGCAATATGTTAATGGCGAAAAAGGGATTGTGAGTTTTATAAATCTAAGATATTTAAATGACGAAAAGCAAGCTGGACAAGTAAGCTTTAATCCCGAAAATGACACAGGAACGACTAATGCATGGGGAAGCGAAATTAATACGGAACGTTTTGAGATAACCACAAAGTTAGGTTATGTAAACCCCGAAGTACCTTGGCAGAGTATAGGGTTTCAAACAGCCTATAGTCATCATCGACAAGACTCTTATTTTGGGTTGAATATCTATGATATACAGCACAATAGCTTTTATAGCAATTTGGTGTATAACACCATTATTTCTGACTCTAGGCATAAAATTAAAACAGGACTTAGTTTTACTTTAGACGATTATGACGAGTTGGTAAATATAAATACGTATCAGCGTATTGAAAATTCCTTTGGTGGTTTTTTTGAATATGCTTATGACGATTTAGAAAACTTAACACTAACCGCAGGCTTACGAGCTGACCAACATAACCGTTTTGGTTTTTTTGTGACACCACGTTTACATTTGCGTTATACACCTTGGGAGAAATCT
The DNA here is from genome assembly GCF_002163855.1 of Winogradskyella sp. PC-19. Lineage (NCBI taxonomy): Bacteria > Pseudomonadati > Bacteroidota > Flavobacteriia > Flavobacteriales > Flavobacteriaceae > Winogradskyella > Winogradskyella sp. PC-19. The sequence continues at coordinate 2,590,381 of NZ_CP019332.1, forward strand.
GCTTGGCGAATTTCTGCCGGTCGCGGTATAAAAAGTGCTAATATTTTTGCCGAAACTCAAAATATGTTTGCTAGCTCAAGACAAATAAATATTAGAAATGAAGGCGGAAAAATTTATGGACTTGACCCAGAAATTGCATGGAATTATGGTATAAGTTACTTGCAAGGTTTTAACCTTTTTGGTCAAAAAGGCGATATAACATTTGACTTTTATCGTACAGATTTTCAAAATCAAGTCGTCACAGATTGGGAAAACCCTTTTGAAATTAGTTTTTATAATTTAGATGGAAAGAGTTTTGCTAATAGCTTTCAAGTCGAAGTAAATTACAATGCTTTTGAAAATTTTGATTTAAGAACGGCATACAAATTTTACGATGTACAAACCGATTACGATTCTGGACGTTTGCAAAAACCATTAGTATCTCGTCATCGTTTTTTTGCAAATGCAGCCTATGAAACTAAATTAAAAGAAAGTGGCAGCCATTGGAAATTTGATGCCACTTACAATTGGGTCAGTGAACAACGTTTTCCTAACACTAGTCTAAGTGTACCTCAATTTCAAGTCGATGAATTTTCGCCAACAGTCGGTACTTTAAACTTGCAAGTTACCAAAGTGTTTTCTCCTAAATTTGAAATATATGTTGGCGGCGAGAATGTGACCAATGTTAGACAACCAAACCCAATAATTAGTGCAGATAATCCATTTGGTTCAAATTTTGATACTAACTTTGTATATGGTCCGATTTTTGGAAATTTGTATTACGCAGGATTACGCTTTAAAATAAAATAATAATTAAATGTCATTCCGAATTAAATGAGGGATCTCAAAAATTTGATGCTTTGCTTTCGCTCTGAATGAAAAAATTAATAATTAACAACATGAAAAAACTACTAACACTAACAGTAATGCTATTCACCGTAATAGCTTTTGCTCAAGACAAAAACGCACGTAAAACTATTGAAGTAGATGGTATTTGCGGTATGTGTAAAGAACGTATCGAGAAGGCAGCCATACGCACCAAAGGTGTAAAATCTGGCATTTGGAGTGTAAAAACACATGAGTTAAAGCTCATTTTTGATGAACGTAAAACTGATTTGGAAACCATTTCAAAAAAATTAGCCTCAGTAGGTCACGACACAAAAATTATTAAAGCCACAGAAGAACAATATAACTCTGTACATCCATGTTGTCGTTATCGAGATGATGATGTTAAGAAAGACCATGAAAATGAGGAAAATTAATAGAAAAGCCTGATTTGTAATCGAGCTTTTTGTTTTTTAAAAGCTTGATTTTCTGATAATTTTCAACGAAACTTCATGAAATAAGCCCTTGAATTTTAATAAAGGGCTTATTTTATTTTAATGAGATTAAACTTTTGTTAGTTACTGTAGTCTAAATTGAAAACACTAATTAAATCAATATGTCCAAATCAATCATTTTACGTCTATTATTCCTTTTTACGCTTTGTTTTTTCTCATGTAACGATAATGAGGGTTATGAACCTGTTGAGACTAATGATAGTATTTTAAACTTACCAGATCAGTCTTTTGATTATGAGAGTTTAAATTTACCAAATCATTTTACTACAGATTTACCTGGTCAACCTTTACCAACGTCTGTTAATGGTATTGATAATACCCCAAACGATAATCCAATTACCAATGAAGGTGCAACATTAGGTCGCGTACTTTTCTATGATAAAAAATTAAGTGCAAATGGTACTACAGCATGTGCATCTTGCCATAAACAAGATAAAGGTTTTTCGGATGACGCCATTTTAAGTATTGGTTTTGATGGGGGTTTTACTGGACGTCATTCGATGACCTTAATAAATTCTAGGTATTACCAACGTGGTCGTTTTTTCTGGGACGAAAGAGCTACTACTCTAGAAGAACAAGTGTTAATGCCGTTTCAAGACCCAGTTGAAATGGGAATGACTTTGGAAGAAGTTGTAAGCACAGTGCAAGAACAATCTTATTATCCTGAATTATTTGAAAGTGCCTTTGGTACAGAAGATATTGATAGCGATAAAATTTCAAAAGCGTTATCACAATTTGTTAGAAGTATTGTAAGCTATTCGAGTAAATATGATGCAGGTAGAGTTGTATCTGCAGCGCCAGGTGCAAACTTTTCTAACTTTACAGCCGAAGAGAATTTAGGTAAAAATTTATTTTTTCAGACTATTCCAAATGGTGGTGGTGCCTGTTTTGGTTGTCATACAACAGAAGCATTTGTTAGTGCAAATCCAGGTCCGCAAAATAACGGACTAGATTTATTAACTACCGATAATGGTGCAGGTGATGTATTTAATAACCCTATTTTTGTAGGTCGTTTTAAGACAAGTACTTTGCGTAATATTGAGTTGACTGCACCTTATATGCATGACGGAAGGTTTGCAACACTTGAAGAAGTTGTCGAGCATTATAATAGTGGTATACAAAGTCATCCGACATTATCACCAGCATTGACTGATAATAATGGTAATCCTGTTCGCTTAAACTTTACAGAGACAGAAAAAGCCGCTTTGGTGGCATTTCTAAAAACATTAACAGATACTAGTGTTAATACTGAAGTAAAATGGAGTGATCCTTTTTAGTTTAATTCAATATATAAAGCTGTAATTCAAAAAAAGCCCTTGAATATTAAATCAAGGGCTTTTCAATTTTATTTTAGTTTTTATCAAAGAGCATCACGCAAGAGTGAATTCTTTGCCTATCCGTGCTACGGATTACATCATGCCAGGCATTCCGCCGCCGCCCATTGGAGGCATTGCAGGCGTATCTTCTTTAATATCTACTAAAGCACATTCAGTAGTTAAAATCATTCCAGCAACAGAAGCTGCATTTTCTAAGGCAATACGTGTTACTTTTTTAGGGTCAATAATTCCCACTTTAAGCATGTCTACGTAATCTTCAGATTTGGCATCGTAACCAAAGTCTTTTTTACCTTCTAATACTTTGTTGATGACAACTGAACCTTCACCACCAGCATTTTCTACGATAGTGCGTAAAGGTGCTTCAATCGCTTTGTTTACGATTTGTACACCTGTAGTTTCGTCTAGATTATCTGTTGTAATTTTTTCTAGTGTCTTTTTAGCACGAACTAAAGCTACACCACCACCAGCAACGATACCTTCTTCTACTGCAGCACGTGTTGCATGTAAAGCATCATCTACACGGTCTTTCTTTTCTTTCATTTCTACTTCAGAAGCAGCGCCAACATATAGTACGGCAACACCACCAGCTAACTTAGCTAAACGCTCTTGAAGCTTCTCTCTGTCATAATCAGAAGTAGTTGTTTCTATCTGTGCTTTGATTTGGTTAACTCGTGCTTTTATATCTGAAGATTTTCCACTTCCGTTAACAATTGTTGTGTTGTCTTTGTCAATCATTACAGATTCTGCAGTACCTAACATAGTAAGGTCAGCGTTTTCTAAAGAGAAACCTCTTTCTTCAGAAATAACAACACCACCAGTTAAGATAGCGATATCTTCTAACATGGCTTTACGTCTGTCACCAAATCCAGGTGCTTTTACAGCAGCAATTTTTAATCCACCACGTAATTTGTTGACTACTAAAGTTGCTAAGGCTTGTCCTTCGACGTCTTCGGCGATTATTAATAATGGGCGACCAGACTGTGCTACTGGTTCTAGTATTGGAAGTATTTCTTGTAAGTTAGAAATCTTCTTATCAAATAATAAGATGTATGGATTTTCTAAATCAGCAATCATTTTATCAGAATCAGTAACAAAATATGGTGATAAATAACCACGGTCAAATTGCATACCTTCAACAACATCTACATATGTATCTGTTCCTTTTGCCTCTTCTACAGTAATTACACCTTCTTTGCCAACTTTTCCAAAAGCTTTTGCGATTAACTCACCAATTGTGTTATCGTTATTTGCAGAAATAGAGGCAACTTGTTCAATTTTTTCTGAAGAGTTACCTACTTTTTTTGCCTGCTTTTCTAAATCAGCAGTGATAGAAAGTACAGCCTTATCAATACCACGTTTCAAATCCATTGGGTTTGCGCCAGCAGCAACATTTTTTAGACCTTCTTTTACGATAGCTTGTGCTAAAACAGTTGCAGTGGTCGTACCATCACCAGCAAGATCATTGGTTTTAGAAGCAACTTCTTTAACCATTTGAGCACCCATGTTTTCCAATTCGTTTTCTAGCTCAATTTCTTTTGCTACAGACACACCATCTTTAGTCACTTGCGGTGCACCAAATGATTTGCTAATAATTACATTACGACCTTTTGGGCCTAAAGTTACTTTTACTGCATTTGCTAATGCATCCACACCGCGCTTTAATCCGTCGCGTGCTTCAATATCAAATTTTATATCCTTTGCCATTTTATTTTAATTTTCTAATTAAACAATTGCTAAAATGTCGCTTTCGCGCATCATTAAATAGTCTTTACCTTCAAGTTTAAGTTCTGTTCCGCCATATTTTCCATAAAGTACAGTGTCACCAACTTTTACTGTTAAAGGTTCGTCTTTTTTACCATTACCTACGGCAACAACAGTCCCTTTTTGTGGTTTCTCTTTTGCGTTATCTGGAATTATTATACCAGAGGCCGTTTTAGTTTCAGCAGCTGAAGGTTCTACAAGAACTCTATCTGCTAATGGTTTAATGTTTAAAGCCATTTGTTATATTTTTTAGTTATTAATTTAAATTTACGCGAAGCGTAGTTCGAAAATTATGCCAAGTATTAATGACTGACAAAGTTGCAGAAACAAAAAAGCCAACTGTAAAAAGTTGGCTTTTGATATCGTTTTGAAACTTATAATTAACTTCCTGTATTTGAATCGTCAGTTGTAGCTGGAGGTGTAACAGGTTGTTGAGTTGTAGTGTCGTCTGCATCTAATGCCTTAGAATCACTTACTCCGCCAGCACCATCAATTGTAATATTAGATAATAATATTAATGCAATTAAAAGTGTTGCTAAAAACCATGTACTCTTATCTAAAAAGTCACCTGTCTTTTTTACACCACCTAATTGTTGTGTACCGCCACCACCGAAAGAAGATGATAATCCACCACCTTTTGGATTTTGTACCATAATTACTACTACTAGTAAAAATGCTACCACTACGATTAATACCAAAAATATTGTAAACTTAGTCATTGTTTGTATTATTATGTTCTCTTAATTCTTTTATTGCCTTAATTTGGTCTGCAAAGAAACTACTTTTTTCTGGATATTTCAAACTTAAAATTCGGTAAGATTGAATGGCCTTTTCATAGTTTTTTTGCTCTAAGTAAATACGTGCCAAAGTCTCTGTCATTAAGCTGTCATCAGTGCTTTCTTCGTTGTTGACTAATTTTGGCTTTGGTGTATTTGCAGTAGGTTTTATTTTTGGGTTTTCAGTAATAAACTTGTCAATAGCTTCTAATTTGTTACTTATAGGTGCTTCGTTTTCTATTTGATTTTGACTTCTGTCAATAGGTTTAAAGCTTGTAATTTTCAACCATTCTGAAAATGAATGTGTTTCAGAAGAAGAGAATTCTAAAGGTTTTCCTATTTGAAGTTTTTCTTCAATTGGGTCGAGATTTGTTATGTTTCCAGAAATTTTAAAAGATGGAATGTTTTGTCTTTCAACTTCTTTTTCCTCAAATAGATTTGGGTCTAAAACACCATCAGTAGCTTCAACTTGTCTCTTCAAAGCATCGTCAATTGTAACACTTCTATTTATAGAGATGTCGTCTATCGCATTAACTTCGATATTTTTTATATATTCTGAATTTTGTTTTATCTGTTGCGATATCTCATTCTGATTAAAAACTTCAGAGGTAATGAAATCGAATAAAACACTGCGGTCAGTTGTATGTGCAGCAGTTACTTTTAGAGCGTTGTTGTATTTGTAACTGTCTTTGTTTTTAAGAGCCTTAAGGTACAGTGCACGAACAGGCTGAAAGTAAGAATACCTATCTACTAAAGTTTTAAGCTCACCAATTTTCTCTGTTTTTAGAGTTTCTGGGTATTGTAGTATAGATGTAAGTTCTTGTAATTGCATGTTACCAGTCTGCTAAAGCTTTTTGAAAAATATCTTGTGTAATACGCTCAAAAATAGCTTCCCAAGCTGTATCGCGTTGCCCGCCAGTTAACAGTGCATCACCTTCATAGTCAAAAAAGAATGAGAAGCGTTGGTCAAAACTTTTTTCGTCATCTTTTGTGTTAGTATATTTTACATTAACACCAATGGTTAATCTGTTTTGTGCTGCTCGATTATTTGCAGTAGCTGTTGTGGGGCTAATCCTGTACTCAACAATTTCGCCTTCAAAAATAACTTCGGCACCAGAATTTACAAGATTAGAATTAGTTTGATTTACTATTAAATCTTGAAGCGCATTTGTAAATTGAATATCTAAACCAGGCTCTATTAGAGGTGCGTTATTCTGAAAAAAATTAACCTGAAAAGTTTCTGGGGTTTCAGTAATTCCTGTAAATGAATAAGGACCACAAGCTGTTAGACTTGTGAAATATAGTGTGAAGCAGATATATTTAAATAATTTCATTAGTGTTGTTTTTGATAAAACGGAAAAATTATAAATCGTATTGTTTTATCTTTCTGTAAAGCGTTCGTTCGCTAATACCTAACTCGGCAGCGGCTAATTTACGTTTTCCGTTGTGACGTTCTAGTGATTTTTTTATTAATTCTAATTCTTTATCATGAAGCGACAAGGTTTCTTCTTCTTCAATCTCCTCTGCAAAGTGGTATTTGTCTTCAGTTTCTATAATTGGGTCGATTATCTCTTCTCTATGTTCTGGTATCGCTAAAACAGGAACGTCTTGTAGTGTTTCCTCTTCGTTGTTACCATAGATTTTTTGAATCAGTCCTTCGTTATCTTTTTCGACTTCAGAAATGTTACCATTTTTCATAAGTTCCATCGTTAACTTTTTCAAGTCATTGAGGTCACTTTTCATATCAAATAAAACCTTGTATAAAATCTCACGTTCGTTACTAAAATCGCTTTCAGATTTAGTGTCTTTTATTACAGCGGGTAAATTTTGACCAGCACCTGTCGGTAAATAATTTTTTAAAGTAACCCCAGAAATAGAGCGGTTGTGCTCTAAAACCGAGACTTGTTCCGCAACATTGCGCAGTTGACGTATATTTCCATTCCATCTGTAACTTAGAAGAAGCTGAATAGCCTCAGCGGTTAATTTTACCGTTGGCATTTTATATTTTAGTGCAAAATCACTAGCAAACTTTCTAAATAATAAATGTATGTCTTCTTTACGCTCACGAAGTGCAGGAAGATTAATCTCAATGGTACTTAAGCGGTAATATAAATCTTCTCTAAATTTCTCTTTCTTAATAGCCTCAAACATATTTACGTTTGTAGCTGCAACAATACGAACATCAGTTTTTTGAACCTTACTTGAGCCTACTTTGATGAATTCGCCATTTTCTAGAACACGCAACAGGCGCACTTGTGTTGTTAGTGGCAATTCTCCAACTTCATCTAAAAATATTGTTCCACCATCTGCAACTTCAAAATAACCGGAACGTGTTTGAGTAGCTCCTGTAAAAGCTCCTTTTTCGTGGCCAAAAAGCTCACTGTCAATTGTACCTTCTGGAATAGCACCACAGTTTACAGCAATGTATTTACCGTGTTTACGATGTGATAGTTGGTGTATGATTTTTGGAATACTCTCTTTACCAACACCACTTTCTCCGGTAACTAATATAGAAATATCGGTAGGTGCTACTTGTATCGCTTTTTCAATAGAGCGATTAAGTTTGGCATCGTTGCCAATAATTCCGAAACGTTGTTTTATGGCTTGTATTGATTCCATGTTTTAGTTATTGTCTGAGTACCCAACAGCTTCGCCAATAAGCGTTGCAGAAGTGCAATCTGTAATTTTTACATTTACAAAATCTCCAACTTTGTAGTTTTTCTTAAGAAAAACAGCAACAGTGTTTTGACTGTTTCTACCAGACCAATGTGCATCTGATTTTTTTGACTCTTTTTCAATCAAGATTTCTTGAATTTTCCCTACATTTTGTTTTGTTCTGTAATGGCTGTGTTCGCGTTGCAATGCCTGAATTTCATTCAATCTGCGTTGTTTAACATCCGCAGGAATATCATCTTCCATGCGACGACCTGCCAATGTTCCTGGTCTTTCAGAATATGCAAACATAAATCCGAAGTCATACTTTACATATTCCATAAGACTTAAAGTATCTTGATGCTCTTCTTCTGTTTCTGTGGGAAAACCAGCAATCATGTCTTGGCTTATAGCAATATCCGGGATGATACGTCTAATGTTGTCAATTAATTCAAAGTATTCCTCGCGAGTATGAAGGCGATTCATAGCTTTTAGAATTCTGTTGTTTCCGCTTTGAACAGGTAAATGCACATAGTTACAGATATTTCTATGTTTAGCCATTGTCTCAATAACATCTAATGTCATATCCTGAGGGTTAGATGTAGAAAATCTGAAACGCATTTTTGGTTGTGCTTTTGCACACATGTCTAAAAGCATTGCAAAATTTACAGCAGTTGCTTTTTGCATTTCGGTTGCTTTTTTAAAGTCTTTCTTTAAGCCGCCACCATACCATAAAAAGCTGTCTACGTTTTGTCCTAGTAACGTAACTTCTTTAAAACCTTTGCTTGCCAAATCGTTGATTTCTTCGATAATAGATTGTGGCTCACGACTACGTTCACGACCTCTTGTAAAAGGAACAACGCAAAACGTACACATATTGTCGCATCCACGTGTTATAGATACAAATGCAGTAACGCCGTTGGTATTAAGGCGAACTGGAGCAATGTCTCCATAGGTTTCTTCTTTAGAAAGAATAACGTTTATTGCATTTCGGCCATCATCTACTTCGCTAATAAGGTTTGGCAAATCTTTATAAGCATCTGGACCAACAACAAGATCTACCATTTTTTCTTCTTCAAGAAACTTGCTTTTCAAACGTTCTGCCATACAGCCTAAAACTCCAATTTTCATTTTTGGATTTTTGCTTCGTTTTACAGCATTGTATTTTTCTAAACGTTTTCTAACAGTTTGTTCTGCTTTGTCTCTAATTGAGCAAGTGTTTACCAATACTAAGTCTGCTTCTTCGAGAGATTTAGTGGTATTGAAGCCTTCTTCAGAAAGTATAGAAGCTACAATTTCACTGTCACTAAAGTTCATTTGACAGCCATAGCTTTCAATAAAAAGCTTCCTAGAGTTGGTTTGTTTATTTTCAATAACAAGGTTTTCACCTTGTTTGTTTTCGTCTATTATTTTTTCCATATGCATTATTTCGTCGAACGAAATATATATCTGTTATCTATTTCTCAATAAGCATGCAAAGATATGATTATTTTCAGAGTTGTGACAAAGTGACAGTATGAATTATTGTAATTCTAACACGTTAAAATGTCTTAAAAATAAGATGAATTAGTGCTTAATTAGGTTTGTATATTTTTTTTGATATACATTTGTATCCTCAAAAAAAACCAAGCATGCCGAAGAATCTAGTCATAGTTGAGTCACCTGCAAAGGCAAAAACCATAGAGAAATTTTTAGGGAAAGATTATAAAGTAGAGTCCAGTTTTGGACATATTGCTGATCTTCCTTCTAAAGAATTAGGGGTTGATGTCGACGGTGATTTCAAACCAAAATATCAAGTTTCAAAAGACAAGAAAGATGTTGTAAAGAAACTAAAAGATTTAGCAAAAAAAGCAGAGATGGTTTGGTTGGCCAGTGATGAAGATAGAGAAGGAGAAGCCATCGCATGGCACTTGGCTGAGACATTAGATTTAGATAAAGAAAAAACAAAACGTATCGTTTTTCACGAGATTACAAAGTCTGCAATTACAAAGGCTATTGAAAATCCAAGGAGTATAGATTACGATTTAGTAGATGCACAACAAGCGCGTCGTGTATTAGATAGAATTGTTGGTTATGAATTGTCCCCCGTTTTATGGCGCAAAGTCAAAGGTGGTCTATCGGCTGGTCGAGTACAATCTGTTTCTGTACGATTAATTGTCGAGCGAGAACGAGAGATTAATAAGTTTGAAGCCAAAGCGTCTTATAGAGTAGATGCAGAATTTAAAACTATTAGTGGAAGTACTTTTAAAGCAAAATTACCTAAGAATTTTAATTCTGAAGAAGAAGCACTTCAATTTTTGCAAAATAATGTTGGTGCTGGATATGAAGTTTCTGACCTACAAAAAAAACCAGCAAAGAAATCGCCAGCGCCTCCGTTTACAACATCTACATTACAACAAGAAGCCTCTCGTAAATTAGGGTATTCTGTAAGCAGAACTATGAGTAATGCGCAACGTTTATATGAAGCAGGTTTGATTACCTATATGAGAACGGATAGTGTAAATTTATCTGACGAAGCAAAAAAAGGTGCTGAAAGCGAGATAGTATCTGCATACGGTATAGAATATAGTATGCCTCGTAATTATAAAGGTAAATCAAAAGGAGCTCAAGAAGCTCACGAAGCCATACGACCAACAAATTTTGCAAACCATTCTGTTGGTGCAGAACGCGACCAAGCTAGATTATATGATTTAATATGGAAACGCGCTATTGCATCTCAGATGAGTGAAGCTAGGTTGGAGCGTACAAATCTTAAGATTCAGATTAATAGTTCAGGAAGTAAATTAGCCGAGCAGTTTTCTGCAAATGGTGAAATTATAACTTTTGAAGGTTTCCTTAAGGTATATCTAGAAGGTACAGATGATGAGGATGCTGAACAAGATGGTATTTTACCAGATTTAAAAATAGGAGAAAAACTAGATAATAAATATATCACTGCAACAGAACGTTTTACGAGACCACCATCTCGTTTTACAGAAGCTGCTTTAGTAAAAAAGCTCGAAGAGTTAGGTATTGGTCGTCCATCGACATATGCGCCGACAATTTCAACAATTCAGAATAGAAACTATATTGAAAAAGGAACGCACGAAGGCGATGAACGAAAATATAAACAGCTAATTCTTGAGGGTAGTGATATTAAAACAAAACTACTTTCTGAAACTACAGGTTCTAATAAAGGAAAATTAGTGCCAACAGATATTGGAACAATTGTTACTGATTTCTTAGTTAATCATTTTGAAAGTATCCTAGACTACAATTTTACAGCTCGAGTAGAAGCGAGTTTTGATGATATTGCAGAAGGAAAAGAAGATTGGCGAGAAATGATGAAAGACTTTTATAAAGGGTTCCATCCACAAGTGGAAGATGTTCAGGAAAATGCAGAGCGTGAATCTGGCGAGCGTATTTTAGGTGAAGATCCAGAAACTGGTCGTCGCGTAAGCGTACGTTTGGGTAAGTTTGGCCCTATGGTTCAGATAGGTACTGTAGATGACGAAGAAAAACCAAAATTTGCAAGCTTATCACCTGATCAACAATTAAGCTCTATTACTTATGAAGAGGCTATGAATTTATTCCAGCTTCCAAAATCATTAGGTCATTATAAAGACGAAGAAGTAGAGGTTAACAATGGACGTTTTGGACCATATGTAAAATTTGGTAAAAAATTCGTTTCATTACCAAAAGGTTTAGATCCTTTAAGTGTAGATTATGATCAAGCTGTAGAGCTTATAATCGAAAAGGAAAAAGCAGACGCACCAATCTATACGTATCAAGGATTAGATGTGCAAAAAGGAAAAGGGCGTTTTGGACCATTTATTAAATGGAACAATATGTTTATCAATGTTAATAAAAAATACGATTGGGATAATTTATCTGATGAGGATATCGTTACTTTGATTGAAGATAAAATTCAGAAAGAAAAAGATAAAATTATCCATAATTGGGAAGCTGAAGGCATACGTGTCGAAAAAGCTAGATGGAAAAGACATAATATTATTAAGGGTAAACAAAAAGTAGAATTGCCAAAAACTGTAGATGTTACAGATATGACTCTAGAAGAAGCACAAGCAATTTTAGAAAAAAACGCGCCAAAGAAAAAGGCAACTAAGCGAAAAACGACAGCAAAAAAGAAAACGACCAAAAAAAAGTAAAACGATAAATGAACTTTAATTTCCTCTCACCAGTTTCCGATTCAGTATTAGCGCATAGCGAATTATTATCTCAGCAAACAATAGGAAGGAAAATAAAGATTCATTCTGAGCAAAACGGTCTTCCAGACTTAGATAAGGTTCAGTTAGCTCTTATTGGCGTAAAGGAAAATAGAAATGATGTCAATTATATTGGTTCAGAACTAAACTTTGACGACATAAGAAAAACTTTCTACAGTTTGTTTCCTGGTAATTGGCATACAATTATTGCAGATCTTGGAGATATTGAGCCAGGAGAATCTACGGAAGATAGCTACTTCGCACTTCGTACTATTGTAGAATTATTAGTCGAGAAAAAAATCATACCTATAATTATTGGAGGAAGTCAGGATTTGACTTATGCAAATTATCGTGCTTACGATAATTTACAGCCTATGGTCAATATAGTAAATGTAGATACGAACTTTGATTTAGGTGACTCCTCGCAACCAATCAAAAATAATAGTTATTTCGGTAAAATTATTCTTGAAGAACCCTATAATCTTTTTAACTACTCGACTATTGGGTATCAAACCTATTTCAACTCTCAAGAAGAAATAGACTTAATGGAACGTTTGTATTTTGAAGCCTATAGACTAGGGGAAATTTCAAATACTATAAATAGCGTAGAGCCTGTAATGCGAGATGCACATATTGTAACAGTAGATTTAAAATCTGTTCGTGCCGCAGAAGTAGGTGAGCGTCTAAAGTTTACACCAAATGGCTTAGATGGAAAAGAGATTTGTGCCATTACTCGTTATGCCGGCATTAGTAATAAAGTGTCATCTTTTGGTATTTATGAATATCATTATGCGCCAAAGGACACAATAACTGCTATGCTAGTAGCGCAAATGATTTGGTATTTTGTCGAAGGCGTCAATTGTCGAGTTAAAGACGATGATTTTATAAATTCAGATAATTATTTAAAATATAATGTTCTCATTGAAAATGAAGAGCTTATATTCTTCAAAAGTGTCAAGACTGGACGCTGGTGGATAGAAATTCCTTTTTTAGCAAATGTTAATAATAAATTAAAAAAGCATACGTTATTACCATGCGCACACGAAGATTATGTGGCTGCAACCGAAGGTAAAATCCCTGAACGTTGGTACAAAGCCTACAGGAAGAATAACTTCTAAAGAGCGCAGTTTATCGATATTATATAGAAATTTTATCGATGAAATGCATTTTTTTAAGGATGAAATGCAAAAAAAATCGAAAAAAAGTTGTTTTTTCCGATTAATTGAAATATGTTTACCAACTCAAAATTTAAGGATACTAATTTAACCTATAGTTTTATGAAAATGAATAAGCTTGTTTTACTAATCACAGTGTTAGCTTTTATGGTAAGCTGTAACTCTGGAGACCGCGGACAGGTTGTCGGCGTAAAAGGTAAACGATGGCACCCCGAAAAGCCTTATGGAATGACTTTAATTCCTGGTGGCGCTTTCATCATGGGTAAATCTGATGATGATTTAGCAGGTATGCAAGATGCACCTACCAAAACTGCAACTGTTAGAGCTTTCTATATGGATGAAACTGAAATCACCAATAGCGAGTACAGACAATTTGTAGAGGATGTTAGAAATAACGTCATAAGAGAAAAACTTGCTGAAATGGCTGATCTTGAAGGTAAAGTTCAAGGTAATGGAGACATTGGTGAATTTGCTTACACTGATTCTGATACGACAAACTTAAACGCTTACCAGAAGTATATGATTAATACATATGGTAATGAACAGCGTCAACTTAATACAGAAATTGATTTATATCTAGATACTGAAGATTATCCAGATGAATTATACTCTGAAGTAATGGACGGAATGTATTTACCGTTAGAAGAGTCATACAATGGACAGCGCACATGGGATGTGTCACAATTTGTTTTCAAATACTCAAAAATGGATATCCAAGCAGCTGCTAAAGATCGTACACTCAAACGTTCGGACGTTATTGAGCAGCAAGAGGTGATGATTTATCCAGATACCACTGTATGGATACGTGACTTTGCTTATTCTTATAATGAGCCAATGCATAACGATTATTTCTGGCATGACGCATACGGAGATTATCCTGTTGTAGGAGTATCTTGGGATCAAGCAAAGGCATTTTGCCAATGGAGAACGATATACCATAATGATTACCAAAAAGATAGAAAAAGACAACCAGTAAATGTTTACAGATTACCTAACGAAGCTGAGTGGGAATATGCTGCTCGTGGTGGATTACAAGGAGCAACATTTCCTTGGGGTAATAACTATACTTTAAATGATAGAGGTTGTTTTATGGCAAACTTTAAGCCTCTTCGTGGTGATTATGCTGCTGATCAAGCTTTATATACTGTAGAAGCAGACGCCTATGAGCCTAATGACTTTAACCTTTATAATATGGCAGGTAATGTGTCAGAATGGGTAAACAGCTCTTATTCGATATCATCATATGAGTTTATGTCTAGTATAAACCCTAGTGTAAATGATAAAAACAACCAGCGCAAAGTTGTACGTGGTGGTTCTTGGAAAGATGTTGCTTACTACTTACAAGTAAGTTCAAGAGATTACGAATATGCGGATTCTGCAAGAAGCTATATCGGCTTTAGAACTGTACAGGATTACATGGGTACAGAAGTAACCAAAAACGGAAAAAACTAAATAATCATAAACTAAATAATTAACCTACGAGGTTGAGCACGCTTTGACTCAACTAAAATTTAAAACTAAAAACTAAAATTATGGCACAGAAAGGAAAACTTACGTTAACAAATATGATCTACGGATTAGGAGCAGCAATTGTAATTGTTGGAGCATTATTTAAAATTCAGCACTGGCCTTACGGTTCTGAAATCCTAACACTAGGTATGGTTGTAGAAGCGTTGGTATTTGCATACTCAGCATTTGAAAGACAACAAGAAGATTTAGATTGGTCATTAGTTTACCCAGAATTAGAAGGCGGTATGACTAAAGCTAAAAAAGCAAAAGAAGAGCCTAAAGATGCTCAAGGTATGTTATCTAAAAAATTAGACAACTTATTAAAAGATGCTAAAATTGATGGTGAGCTTATGGCTAGCTTAGGAGATAGCATTAAAAACTTTGAAGGTGCAGCTAAGAGTCTTAACCCAACAGTTGATTCTATGGCAGCTCAGAAAAAATATAGCGAAGAAATGTCTTTAGCTGCTGCACAAATGGAATCATTAAATAGCCTTTATAAAGTACAAATGGAGAGTGCAAACCGTCAAGCTGCAATCAACGAAGAAGCAGTAGAAAATGCGGCTAAGCTTAAAGAGCAAATGCAATCATTAGCATCTAACTTATCATCATTAAATGGTGTATATGGAGGAATGTTAACTGCAATGAATAAGAACTAATTAGTTTTTTAATATTAATCTTTAATTAACCAAAAAAACTAATTATGGCAGGAGGAAAACAATCTGCAAGGCAGAAAATGATTAACTTAATGTACTTAGTTTTTATTGCAATGATTGCAATGACTATGGACAAAGAAGTACTATCGGCATTTAGTTCGATGGATGCTAAGTTCGAATCTACAAATGCTTTTACAGCAAAAGCAAATGAAAATTTACTTAAAGGGTTAGAACAAAAAGCTGAAGAAAAAGCTGAATTTAAATTACCTGCAGTAAAAGCAGAACAAATTAAAGCGATTTCCGATAAGTTTAATACTTATATCGGAGGTCTTAAGCAAGACATTCTCAAAGGTGGTAACTATGAGCTAGTTAATGGCCAATTACCAGCGGAGAAAATGGATAAAGGAGATTACTTAGATGAAAAATGGTTTACGGGTGACCGTTTAACTAAAGTCGGTCAGAAAGTAATGGAAACATTCAAAAAGTACAAGGCTGATATAAAAGCAGTACTTGGTGATGATGTTACATATGAAACTGCAGTTGAAAACTTTGATAAACGTTTCGATTTTAGCGACGTTAAACCAGAAGAAGGCGCTAAATTGAGTTATTTAGATTATAACTTCCAAGGGTTTCCAGCTGTAGCATCTTATGCAAAGTTAACATCTATTCAGAATGATGTAAAGACTACAGAAGCTAACTTGTATAATGTATTTTTAGGAAATTCATTAGAAGAAGCAATTACACTTAAAAATTATCAAGCCATTGTTATACCAGATAAGAATGCTTTCTATTCGGGAGAAAAGTTTAGCGGAAAAGTTGTATTAGGTAAATATGCTAATGTAACACCTGTAAAATTAAATATCAATGGAAATGAAGTGTCTTTATCAAAAGAAGGAGCAATCGATTCTTTAGGAAATGCAAGATTAGATTTTACAACAGGTAATGTAGGTGAAAATGAAGTAAAGGGTACGTTTACTTTCATGGAAAAAGGAGAGGAATTACCAATTGAATTTACAGGAAACTATGTTGTAGTACCAAGACCAAATTCTGCAACTATTGCGGCTGATAAGATGAATGTTGTTTACCGAGGAGTAGTTAACCCAATGACGATTTCTTTTGCTGGTGTACCAGATAATAGAGTTGTAGCTAATGCAGCAGGTTTAACTAAGAAATCTAACGGTAAATACGACATGAGACCAGCAGGTGGTCGTGAAGTAACAATAAACGTTACAGGTACATTAGATGATGGAAAAAAAGTTTCAGATAAGAAAACTTTTAGAATTAAAGATTTACCAAAACCAATAGGTGCATTTAATGGTCAAGTAGGTAATGCTAAATTACCAAGAAACAATGTTGAGATAGGTAAACTATCTGCTGATTTCGGAGATGATTTTGACTTTAAATTACCATTAAATGTACAATCATTCACAATGAAAGTACCAGGTAAACCTTCTGTAAATTGTACAGGTAACAGATTGAACTCTGCAGCTAAAACTGCATTAAGATCTGCTAGAAGAGGTGATATCGTACAGTTTATCAATATTAAAGCTAAGGCATCTGGTAGTTCTATTAGAATTAAAACAGTAACGCCAGTTGTTATTGAGCTAGCAAACTAAAATATTTTTGAGCTAAACACGTTTTAAAAATAGCCTCAAACGTTTAAAATAGATTAAAATGAAGAATATAAAGCAATTATTATTAACAACTCTAGGAGTACTTACTTTCAGTGGTGTGTTTGCACAAGCAAATATTCTAAATGCAAAGATTCCTGAAGAAATCGGAGTAAAGACTGAAGAGCAGTTGCTTTTAGATAATGATGAGCCATTAGAGTATGGTTACGTAGACGATAGAGACCGTTTATATTCTAAGATGACTTGGGAAAAAGTTGTATTGGATGAGCGTGTTAACTTTCCGTTGTATTATCCTGTAGATACAAATAATATTGGCCCAGACCGACGTTCTTTGTTTCATGTATTATGGAACTCAGTAAAGTCTGGTGATATACCAAAAGTATATGCAGATTCTTATTTTTCACAAGAACGTACATTCGAGGAGTTAAAACAGTCAATGCAAAAAATCGATACTTTAGATATAGGTTTTGATCAATTCAATGCTGATGGCTATGTAGACCCAGAATATATTACTCAAAGAGATATTGAAGCTTACGATATTAAGGCATATTTATTAAAAGGACTTTGGTACTTTGATAAGCGTCAAGGAGAAATGAAATACCGCCTTTTAGGTGTAGGTCCAGCAGCTCCAGATGTTAACTTTATTGACTCTGACGATGAGGCTAACAACGAACCTATTCCATTATTTTGGGTGTTTTACCCAGAGGCTAGAGGTATCTTGCATGAGGCAAAAGCATTCAATAACAAAAATAGTGCAATGCCAATCTCTTTTGACCATATCTTAAACTCTAGACGTTTTAATGGTTACATGTACAAAGAGGAAAATGTATACGGAGACCGTGAAGTAAAAGATTATATTAAGGATAATGCTTTAATGCAACTTATGGAATCACAACGAATAAAAGACAAAATTCGTAATTTTGAACAAGACATGTGGAATTATTAATTTTTTATTTCAAATAAAACAAACGCCCGCTATTTAGTGGGCGTTTTTCATTTGTAAATAATAATATTAATTAATCTTTTGATAGATTTGCCTAAATGAAAAACGTAGATTACATAATAGTTGGTTGTGGTTTGGCTGGTATTGCCTTTTCAGAAGTTCTAAAATCAAATTCTAAATCCTTTATAGTTTATGATGATGCCTCTCAGCAATCATCAATGGTGGCTGCCGGTTTATATAATCCAGTTATTTTAAAACGTTTTACCGAAGTTTGGAAAGCAAAAATACAACTGGATATTGCATTACCTAGCTATGCAAAAATTGAAAAAGAATTAGGTGTAGAGTTAGATTATCAGCATCCTATTTACAGACGTTTCAGTTCTATTGAAGAACAAAATTTATGGTTTACAGCTTCAGATAAACCATCATTAGAACCTTTTTTGTCAACTGAAATAAAAAAAAATAAAAACCAATATATCGATGCATCTTTTGGTTTGGGAGAAGTATTACATGGTGGACGTATTGATACTGCGCATTTAATTTCTGCTTACAAAAAAGACCTTAAATCTAAAGGTTTATTAATAGAAGAAGAGTTTGATTATAAAGCTCTAGATATTTCAGAAACCAGACTATCTTATAAGGATATTGAGGCCAAGCATATCATTTTTGCAGAAGGCTATGGCGTAAAGCACAATCCGTATTTTAATCATATCCCATTAAATGGAACTAAAGGCGAAGTATTAACAATAAAAGCCCCAGATTTAAAATTAGATACCGCTATTAAATCCTCTGTGTTTATAATTTCTATAGGCAACGATTTCTATAAAGTAGGTTCGACTTACAAATGGAAAGACAAAACGAATACTCCAACAGAGGCTGCTAAACAAGAACTTTTGACGAAATTAAAGAAGTTTATAACCTGTGATTTTGAAGTAGTAGACCATCAAGCTGGAATTAGACCAACAGTTGGTGATAGAAGACCAATCGTAGGCAATCATCCTAAAATTGATAATTTGTACGTTCTAAATGGTTTGGGTTCTCGTGGTGTTATGATTGGACCTTATGTGGCACAAAAGCTTTTCAATCTTATTGAAAATAATATAGAACTCGATAATGAGATTAATATTAAACGCTTCAAGAAAATTTAACTGGTTTTGCTATTTCAACAGAGAGAAGAATGAACGACGAGAAATCTCATAATTGATGAGAAGTTATTTGTTTCCTAAAGATTTATCATAACTCATAAATAGGTTAATCCAAATATTACGAGATAATCTCATAATTATAGGCATAAATGCAATTAATGTTGCTACGATTGCAATAAAAGCTGTGACTAAAGAAGAGTCTAACAATACAAAACTTATAATAAATGCTACAACCGCAAAAGCAATACCAACGCCATAACTAACATACATAGAACCATAAAAAAACGAAGGCTCCATTCGGTATCTGGTATGACAATGAGAGCAATGGTCATTAATTTTTAGAACATCACTAATGTGGTATGGATTCTTGTCGACATACATTGATTCTTTATGGCATTTTGGACAGACACCAAACAAAATACTATAAATCTTATTTCCTTTACCAATCATAACTGAAAACCTTTACTTTTGCGTTTTTTAATACAATGCAAAGATAATTTTTTAAACGCGATGCATTGTAACAATT
The DNA here is from genome assembly GCF_002163855.1 of Winogradskyella sp. PC-19. Classification (NCBI taxonomy): domain Bacteria; kingdom Pseudomonadati; phylum Bacteroidota; class Flavobacteriia; order Flavobacteriales; family Flavobacteriaceae; genus Winogradskyella; species Winogradskyella sp. PC-19. The sequence continues at coordinate 2,610,013 of NZ_CP019332.1, forward strand.
ATAACGTTTGTCGTTATTATTTTATAATTAAAAGCTATGCTTAATATTCACAATCTTTCTATATCATTTCAAGGCGAATATCTTTTCGAGGAGATTACCTTTAAACTTGGTAATGGCGACCGAATTGGTCTAATCGGAAAAAACGGTGCAGGAAAATCAACCATGCTTCGTATTTTATCAAAAGAGCAAGAAGCCGATTCAGGGCAAATAGCTGCTGATAAAGACTTAAAAATTGGTTTCTTGAAGCAAGATATTGATTTCGATTTCGGAAAGACTGTTTTGGAAGAATCTTATGAGGCCTTTAAGGAAATAAAAACGTGTGAAAAACAACTCGAAGATATTAATACACAATTAGCTGAGCGTACAGATTACGAAAGCGAATCATACAATCAACTAATGATTGATTTGAACGATATTCAACATCAATATGAAATTTTAGGTGGTTATAGTTATCAAGGTGAAACTGAAAAGATTTTACAGGGTTTAGGTTTTAAGCGTGAAGACTTTAATAAATTAACCGATACATTTTCTGGTGGTTGGCGTATGCGAATAGAGCTGGCAAAACTCTTACTTCAAAATAATGATTTATTGTTGTTGGATGAGCCAACAAATCACCTAGATATAGAATCTATTATCTGGTTAGAGAATTTTTTGAAGAACTATGCTGGTGCTGTAGTCATTGTATCTCACGATAAAATGTTTTTAGATAATGTTACAAATAGAACTATTGAAATTTCATTGGGCCGTATCTACGATTATAACAAGCCATATACTAAGTTTTTAGCATTACGAAAAGAGATAAAAACTCAGCAACTCGCTACACAAAAAAATCAGGAGAAACAAATTCAGCAAACAGAGAAGCTTATAGAAAAATTTCGTGCAAAAGCATCCAAAGCTACCATGGCACAATCGCTTATAAAAAAATTGGAGCGTATGGATAGGATTGAAGTGGATGAAGAGGATAATGCAGTAATGACATTAAATTTCCCTGTTTCTGTAACCCCAGGTAAAGTTGTAGTAGAGGTTGAAGATGTTTCGAAACACTATGGAGATTTACAAGTACTTCATAACGTAAGTATGTCAATTCCAAGAGATACCAAAACCGCATTCGTTGGTCAAAATGGTCAAGGAAAATCAACATTAGCTAAAATTATAGTTGGCGAAATTGAACATCAAGGAAAATTATCAATTGGTCATAACGTGCAAATAGGATATTTTGCCCAAAATCAAGCTGAATATCTAGATGGTAGTAAAACTGTTTTAGAGACTATGATTGATGCTGCAAACGAGACTAATAGAAGTAAGGTCAGAGATATTTTAGGGTCGTTTTTGTTTAGAGGCGAAGAAGCCGAAAAATATGTACGTGTGCTTTCTGGAGGTGAGCGTAACAGATTGGCATTAGCAAAATTATTGTTGCAACCGCTGAATGTGCTTATCATGGATGAGCCAACAAACCACTTAGATATTAAGTCTAAAAACGTACTAAAAGATGCTTTAAAGAAATTTGAAGGAACACTAATCTTAGTATCTCACGATAGGGACTTTCTTCAAGGTTTAACAGAGACAATTTACGAATTTAAAGATCAGAAGATTAAACAGTATTTGGGTGATATTGATTTTTATTTAGAACAACGAAACTTAGAAAACCTTAGAGAAGCAGAAAAAAGAACAGTCGTGGCTAAAGTTGAAAAAACAACCAATAGTAAACAAAGCTATGAAGATCAAAAGAAATCAAAGTCTTTAAATAATAAGCTTAGCAATATTGAGTCAAAAATTAATCAGCTAGAAAAATCAATTAAGGAAGATGATATGGCTTTAGCAACTAACTATGACGAAACTGCTGCTAAACCCGAATTTTTTGATGCCTATCAAAATAAAAAGAAAGAACTAGACCAACTTATGGAAGATTGGGAAACAGTTCAAGAATCAATAGATACACTAAATTTTAACAATTAGGATTTCTTTAACGAGTACGGTTGGTGGTTTTGGTAAATTTGTAGCTAAAACTAACCATTATAATGCGCAATATTATTCTTACCATATTAGGCGTCTTACTTATTGTAGGCGCTTATTTTATTGGTGAAAAAATTAGTAATAATAAAAAGAAACAACGTCCTGTAGCTGCAAAGGTCATCAAAACCGTATTTACGGATACAGTAAAAAATGGAACCGTACAGATTGTAATACCTGCAAACGGAAATCTAGTGGCTAAAAGACGTGTGGAACTGTATTCAGAAGTACAAGGTGTTTTTAAGAGTAACGGAAAGTTGTTCAGACCAGGTCAAGAGTATCGTCAAGGTCAAACACTAATTGGTATAGATGCTGCAGAATATTATGCCAGTGTACAATCTGCAAAAAGTAATTTATATAATTCTATTGCAGCTATAATGCCCGATTTGAGATTAGATTTTCCTGAAATATTCCCAAAATGGCAAACGTACCTCAATGGGTTTAAGATGGATAAAACCACACCTAAGTTACCAGAAATGACTAGTGATAAAGAAAACTATTTTATAACTGGTCGAGGTATCGTATCTAGTTATTATAGCGTTAAAAATTTAGAACAGCGTTTAGGTAAATTCAATATTAGAGCACCTTTTTCAGGTATATTAACAGAAGCTTTAGTAACTGAAGGGTCATTAATTAGAAATGGACAAAAATTAGGAGAGTTTATAGATCCAACTACATATGAGATGGAGGTTGCTTTAAGTAAAAGATATGCAAATCTTTTAAAAGTAGGTGAGAGCGTTAAGCTAAACAATTTAGATAATACAGAAAAATATACTGGCAAAGTTTCTAGAGTTAACGGAAGTATTGATGCGACCACGCAAACTATAAATGCTTATATAGAAGTTAAAGACAAATCATTAAAAGAAGGTATGTACTTAGAAGCTAATCTAAATGCTAAGTCTGAGGACAATGCTATTGAAGTCAATAGAAGTTTAGTACTAGAAGGTGATCAAATTTTTATAGTTAGAGATAGTATTCTAGATCTTATTGATGTAAATCCAGTTTATTTTTCGGATACTAAGGCAGTTTTAAAAGCAGTTCCTGATGGGACGGTAATGCTTTCAAAATCAGTTCCAGGTGCTTATGCAGGTATGTTGGTAAAGCCATTAATTCCTAAATCAGACGTGAAAGCGATAAAATAGTCATGAGAAAACTAATCGCTTATTTTATAAGGCATAGCGTCGCTGTAAACGTCGTTGTTTTTGCATTTATCATTTTTGGTTTTTTTGGTGCTTCAAAACTAAAATCCTCATTTTTTCCACTTGTAGATTCAAAAAATATTAGCATCAATGTTGTTTATCCTGGTGCTTCACCTCAAGAAGTCGAAGAAGGTATAGTTCTTAAAATTGAAGATAACCTGAAAGGATTAGACGGTGTTGAACGTGTAACCTCTACTTCAAGAGAAAATAGCGGAAACATTAATGTCGAAATTCAAAAAGGCAAAGACATTGACTTTATGTTACTCGAAGTCAAAAATGCAGTAGATCGTGTACCAACGTTTCCTGTCGGAATGGAACCTTTGATTGTTGCTAAGCAAGAAAATCTTCGACCAACAATCACTTTTGCGATTAGTGGAGAAAAAATTCCACTAGCAACGCTAAAACAAATTGGACGACAAGTCGAAAATGATTTGAGAGGCATCGATGGGATTTCTCAAATTTCAATTGCAGGATATCCTGATGAAGAAATCGAAATTGCAGTTAATGAAGCTAATCTTTTGGCTTATAACTTAACCTTTAATGAAGTTTCACAAGCTATAAATCAAGCTAGCTTAATCACTACAGGAGGAACAATTAAAACAGATGCTGAAGAGTATCTGATTCGTGCTAATAACCGTTCGTATTATGCTGACGAATTATCTAACCTAATTGTTAAGTCAGACCCTTCAGGTAGAAAGATTCAACTAAAAGATATTGCTCAGGTTAGAGACCAATTTTCAGAAACACCAAATTCTAGTTATTTCGATGGCGATTTATCTATTAATGTTACAATCACAAGTACCAATACAGAGGATTTAATTACTTCTGCAGATAAGACAAAGGCGTATATTGAAGAGTTTAATCAAAAATATGATAATGTCCAGCTCAATGTTGTTAGAGATTTGTCGACAACATTAGTGCAACGTACAGCATTATTGACAGAAAATGCTATCGTTGGGATGATTTTGGTACTCATTTTTCTGTCTTTATTTTTAAACACTCGCTTGGCATTTTGGGTAGCCTTTGGTTTACCGATTGCTTTTTTAGGGATGTTTATGTTTGCAGGTTATTTTAACGTCACTATAAATGTACTATCTCTTTTCGGGATGATTATAGTCATTGGTATTTTGGTAGATGATGGTATTGTAATTGCTGAGAATATATACCAACAATACGAAAAGGGTAAATCACCAGAACAAGCTGCTATTGATGGTGTGATGGAAGTGTTACCAGCAATTATTTCAGCCATATTAACTACGATTTTAGCCTTTGGTGTTTTTTTGTTTTTAGATGGTCGTATTGGTGAGTTTTTTGGTGAAGTCTCAGTGGTTGTAATGCTTACTTTGTTAGTGTCTTTAGTAGAGGCTTTGATTATTTTACCTGCACACTTAGCGCATTCAAAAGCATTAAGAGCCCAAAACCCAAAACAGAGAACAGGAATTGCAGGTTTTTTTCAGAATGCATTTTCAAAATTACGTTACATAAATACGTTCGGAGATAGTATAATGAGATGGCTTCGTGATAATTTGTATAGTCCGACGTTAAGATTTGCTCTGAAGCACCAGTTCTTAACCATTTCATTTTTTGTTGTATTTGCTATTTTAACAAAAGCCAGTGTTCAAGGTGGTATTGTAAGAGTTGCTTTCTTTCCTCAAATAGCCAGTGACCGTGTTGCGATTAATCTTAACATGCCTAATGGTACAAATGAGAAAGTTACAGACAGCATTATTTCTTTTATTGAAGAAAAGGCTATTGAAGTCACTAAAGAAATAAATAATGAATATTTAGGCGAAAATTCAGAAAAGTATTTAGTCGAGAATATGATTAAAACTATTGGTCCTGGATCTGCGGCGGCAAGATTAGAAATTAATCTATTGCCAGGAGAAGAACGATCAAATGAAATTACAACCCGATTAGTAACTAACAGATTGCAAGAACGAGTAGGACCCATTTTAGGTGTTGAAAGTTTAGTTTACGGTGGAGGCGGAAACTTTGGTGGTAGTCCTGTCGCAGTTTCTTTATTAGGAAACAATATTACAGAACTAAAAGCTGTAAAAACAGAATTGAAGCAAAGCTTAGAAAATAATATTTTGCTTAAGGATGTGACAGATAATGATCCGGCAGGTATAAAAGAAATCCGAATCAAACTTAAAGAAAGTGCTTATGCATTAGGGCTTGATTTAAGAACGATTATGGGACAAGTTCGTTCGGCTTTTTTCGGTGCTCAGGCACAACGTTTTCAACGAGGTCAAGACGAAATAAGAGTTTGGGTTAGGTATAATAGAGAAGATCGCTCGTCTATAAATAATCTGGACGATATGCGTATTATAACACCATTAGGAAACAGAATTCCTTTAAAGGAGATTGCTAGTTATACTATCGAAAGAGGAGATGTTGCTATAAATCACCTAGAAGGGCGCCGTGAAATACAAGTCTCTGCAGATATAAAAGACCCTAAAAAGACAAGTAGTACAGATGTTATGGCAGAAATTAGAGATGAAATTATGCCAGAGATTTTGTCTAAATACCCAACTGTTACGCCTTTCTATGAAGGTCAAAACAGAGAGCGTTTAAAATTGACTAACTCATTAGCACCAGTAGGGATAACAGTTTTGTTATTGATATATATAGTCATAGCATTCACATTTAGAAGTTATAGTCAGCCTTTAATATTGTTACTTATTATTCCTCTAAGCCTACCCGCTGTTGCTTGGGGACATTGGATTCATGACTTTCCTTTAAATATTTTATCACTATTGGGAATTATTGCCCTCATCGGAATCATGGTTAATGACGGTTTGGTTCTTATTGGTAAATTCAATAGTAATTTAAGAGAAGGCTTGTCATTTGATGATGCTTTATATGAAGCTGGCCGTTCTCGATTTAGAGCTATTTTTTTAACATCAATAACTACAGTAGCAGGTTTAGCACCATTAATTTTCGAAGAAAGTAGGCAAGCACAATTTCTAATACCTATGGCAGTTTCTATTGCATATGGTATTGGTTTTGCAACTGTTTTAACACTGATAGTTCTGCCTATATTTTTATCATTTAGTAATGCTATAAAGAAAAATGCAAAATGGCTTTACACCAATAGAGAAGTTTCAAAAGAAGAAGTTGAACGTGCTATCAAAGAAAAAAACGAAGATATTCAATTTAATGTAAGTCAAGGTACAATTGGAATAGAGATGAGTAGTGATAATGACGATTTAGATTTAGGATAATGAAAGTAAAAAGTATACATAGTGTTTTATTAGTATTTGTAATAATGATTTGTGGAAATTCATTTTCACAACAAACAATAAAACCTTCTGAGGCAATTGCCTTAGCCTTAGATTATAACTACGGTATTCTTATAGCTAATAATAATGCTGAAGTAGCAGAGAATAATAAAAACATTCTAAACTCTGGTTACCTACCAACAGTTACTGGTAATGCTGGTGGCTCCATTGACACTCAAGATGCTGAAGGTCAGTTGGCAAACGGAGATGTAAGAGTTGCAGAAGGAGCTGAAACAAGACGGTATAATGCTTCTATAAACTTTAACTATACCCTTTTTGATGGTTTAGGTAGGTATTATAATTATAAACGTCTTAAAGAGGAATATAATCTTTCGGAGTTACAAGCTAGAGAAACTATTGAGAATACGACTAATCAATTATTAACGGTGTATTATAACGTAGCTAGACAAAGTGAAAATTTAAAATCTTTGGAGGAGACTTTAGATATATCAAAAGATAGACTTACAAGAAGTGAGTATCAGTTTGAATATGGACAAAATACAAAGTTAGATGTGCTCAATGCCGAAGTAGATATTAATAACGATAGCATTAACATAATTAATGCAAGACAGAATCTCATAAATTCTAAGCGTGACTTAAATCTAGTTACCGGAAATAAAATTTCTAATATTTTTGATGTAGATACCACTGTAGCCTTTTTAATGCAACTTAACAAAGTAGATTTGTTACAAAAGCTTAATGCAAATAATGTTAGTCTTATCCAAAATGAAAAAAATATAGCGATTAACGAATTTACTCTAAAGGCTAACAAGTCTAGTTATTTACCAACAATTGGTTTAACAGGTACGTATGGCTGGAATGAGTCTACTAACAATAGTCCACTTGCGTTTGTTTTACAGAATACAAGTACTAACCTATCTGCTGGGATAAATCTGACATGGAATCTATTCGATGGCGGAAGTACCATTACAAGAGTTAAAAACGCTCAAATAAATCTTGAAAACCAGAAGCTTCAAAAAGAACAGCTAAAACTAGAGATTACTAGAAATTTTGAGAATGCTTGGGACGACTATCAAAACAAACTACAAATTTTTAACGTTCAGGAAGATAATATTAAAACAGCTAAAAATAATTTTGACCGTACTAAGGAGAAATTTAAGTTAGGTCAAGTGACATCTATCGAATTTAGGCAAGCACAACTAAATCTTTTAGCTGCAGAGCTGAGTAAAAGTCAAGCCAAATACGATGCTAAATTGGCTGAGGTTTTAGTGCTTCAAATTAGTGGAGAACTCTTGAACGTTCAATTTTAATAATTAAAAATGGAAGAACATTTTTTTCAATGTCCACATTGTTGGGAAGAAATATCCATGTTAATGGATGTTTCAGTTTCTAACCAAACCTATATCGAAGATTGTGAAGTTTGTTGCAATCCTATTCAACTTCATGTAATATCAGACGGAACATCAATTCAAGATATCAGTGCAAATAGTATCGAACAATAGCAAAATTTTGATATAAATGTTTTTTGAGAGTGTGCATTTCATCGAAAAAAAAATTATTTTATCGATTAATAGTGTTTTAATCCTATATTTGAGTAGTTAAACGGCAATATTGCCCAAATCGCTTAAATAATGAAAACGTTTTACACTATAATCCTTTGCTTACTAACGACTACTTTTTTACAAGCAGATGTTACGCAAATACAAAAAGATGCATTAGTAGATATATATAATTCTACTGATGGTGTCAACTGGAAAAACACTTGGGATTTAACAGCACCTGTTTCTACTTGGTACGGTGTTACTACTGAAAATAATCAAATTGTAAAAATAAACTTAGCTTTTAATAATCTTAACGGAACTCTACCGGCAAGTATCAATAATCTAAATGCACTAAAAGTCTTAGATTTATCTTTTAATAGTATCGAAGGCGTATTACCATCAGAAATTTATCAGCTTAAACAATTAGAGACTTTAAAATTATATTCAAATAAGCTTAATGGTCAATTATCTTCTGAAGTTGGTCAGATGGAAAATCTAAAAGTTTTAGAAATCTATAATAATAATTTTTCTGGTGAGATACCAACTACCATCGGGAAATTAAACAATATTGAAACCCTAATTTTAAGTAGTAATTCGTTTACTGGAAAGCTACCAAATGAAATTTCAAACCTGAGCAAACTTAAAATATTAAGCGTTTTTGATAATAATTTATTTGGAGCAATACCTACTAATATAGGTGAGTTGGTAAACCTAGAAGAACTAGTATTATCTAATAATAGTTTTTATGGTCAATTACCTTCAAGTTTAGTAAAATTAGATAACCTAAATACTTTACTTTTAGGTGATAATAATTTTACAGGTAATTTTGCAAGTTTACAGTTACAGATGCCAAATATTATTACCTTAGATATTGATGCAGAAAATAAAAAAGGAGCTTTAGTTACTTTAGATGAAGAAGTTAACGATAACTAAAGGTTCAACTATAATTTAAAAAAATAACCTTCAAGTAAAACTGAAGGTTATTTTTTTGATAAAGCTTTTGTAATCTAAAAAAAGTTTTATCTTTGCAGTCCTCTTAAATGATTGAGTCGGCATTATGAACCGAAAGTTAGAAGCTAAGACAATCAAATAAGCTATAAATCGCGGGATAGAGCAGTAGGTAGCTCGTCGGGCTCATAACCCGAAGGTCACTGGTTCGAGTCCAGTTCCCGCTACTAAGAAAAGCTTCACAGAAATGTGAGGCTTTTTTGATTTAACAAATCAATGCTTCCACATTTTTCGAATCTTATTTTTTTCTCTACTCATTTTTGTACCTACTAAAGTATCCCATAAAAAGAGACCTGAAATTTTTTCAACTTTTGAGGTTTCGACTAAAAAACTTGACAGAGGTTCACTTGTAATTTTATTGGGTATTATAAAAGACCACATGTTTATAGTACCTGTATTATTTTCAACCAATACAGATTTAAAAAAAGCATGAGGAATTGGTAATGAAACGTCAATCTTTTCATCATCATCACCAATCATTTTTACTTCTTCGTCAAAAAAGAACAACGGTCCAGATATAACATAGGTTTCAAACACTTTTTTTAAACCATCTAAATCTCTAACGGCTTGCTCTAGACGTTTCCAGATACCACGATTAAACATTGGTCTTTGAGGTGCCATGTTAGATAGTAAAAATGTTTCGCTATTCTGAATATTAACCTCTATTTGATTAGCACTAGAGACTAAATGACCTCTGTCAAAACCAGAACCTTCATAGACATCTAAATCTGCTCTAAATTTTTCTGGAATACGATAATCTGGTCTAAAATTATCTAAACGACTGACATCGGTTTTATCTGGGTCGATAATTTCTAATGCCCATTTAGCCTGTCTAAAATAATAGGAGTATCCAATAACGTAAAATCTATTATATAAAATTTGGTCGGCAGTAGGTAAACCATAACGTGTTTCTCTTTTTAAATTTGAGTGACTGTGCATTATTAGTGTTTTAAGTATTTGAAAATCAGTAATAAAGTTAAGAAAAAGGAAGTTTTTATTTCAGATTTTAAAGTATTATTTTCGATGACTACAAAACTATGAGTAAACAAAAAATTAGAGTCGCAGAGTTATTTGCCGGAGTAGGCGGTTTTAGGTTAGGCCTTGAGGCATATAACAAATTGGATACTAACTTAAACGTTGAGGTGGTTTGGAGTAATCAATGGGAACCTTCTACAAAGCGGCAACATGCATCCGAGGTTTACGAAACGCGTTTTGGGAGTAAAAACCATTCTAATAAAGACATTGCTTCGGTACCAGTTTCTGATATATCAGAGCACGATTTATTAGTTGGAGGCTTTCCTTGTCAAGATTATTCTGTAGCGACTACTTTAAAAAATTCTAAAGGTTTACAAGGCAAAAAAGGAGTGCTATGGTGGGAGATTTACCGAATTCTTAATGAGAGTAAAAACAAACCTAAATATCTATTCCTCGAAAATGTAGATAGACTCTTAAAATCACCTTCAAAGCAACGTGGGCGTGATTTTGCAATTATGCTAAAAAGTTTAGGTGACTTAGGTTATTCTGTTGAGTGGCGCGTAATTAATGCTGCCGATTACGGAATGCCACAACGACGGCGACGTGTTTTTATATTGGGATACTTAAAGAGTACTTCTGTTTATAAAAAAATGAAAGTGTCAGATGATGAAGATTGGATTTTAAAAGATGGCATTTTAGCAGAAAGTTTTCCTATTGATTTTGAAAAAGACTTACATCGATTTGAATTAAATGATGATGTAAAAACTATTTCTGATACTTTTAATATTGGAGGGAAATTATCTCTTTTTAAAAACAGTGGTATTTGCATCAATAACCAAGTTTGCACATTAAAATCTAAAGCACAGTTTGAAGGAGGACGTATAAAACTCAAGGATGTTTTAGTGTCAGATAATGAAGTCTCAGAAGAATTTTATATTTCTGAAAATGAACTTGATAAATGGAATTATTTGAAAGGTGCTAAAAAAGAAATCCGAGAAACTAAAGATGGCTTTAAGTATAATTATGCTGAAGGCGCAATGATTTTTCCTGATAATTTAGATAATGCTTCACGAACTATCATTACTGGCGAAGGCGGAAAATCGGCATCACGTTTTAAGCACGTTATAAAAACAAGAAAAGGGTATAGAAGATTAACTCCAGTAGAGTTGGAACGATTGAATATGTTTCCGGATAACCATACAGAATTAGAAGATATTACAAATACCAAGCGTGCATTTTTTATGGGAAACGCATTGGTTGTTGGTGTTGTAGAAAGAATTGGAGAGACGTTATTTAACGAAATTGCTAAGGATAAATCTGTTTAGCAACTCCGATTTTTAATAAGTATTTTAATCTTAATTGAAGATTTATTGGTTTTTCAGCTAATTGTGGCGAAAAATATAAAAGGCCTTCTGTCTTAAAATTTATTTCAGCTATTGGGTTTTTAATAGTCTTAACTTCAAAATCTCTTAAGTCTGAGTCATATTGTAAAAGCCTTGTTTTATCCAAACCCTTAGACTGTAAATGTTTCATTAGTTTTTTTCGATTTACACTTGTAATAACACAAGATTTAAAACCTTTTGACAAATCTGATTTCTCATTTGTATAAATCCCTGTAATTAAGAAATAGTGCGTTGTTTTTTTATTATTATCCAGTAGCCAACCTATTTTTTGTGCATCATTTTTAAGATATGATAATTCAAAAGTAAAAGTTGGTAAGCTTTTATTTAAATAGTCTAATTGCGCTTTTTCATCTATTAAAATAGTTTCGTTTTGGAGGTAAATTAAGTCTATACCTTGTTGTTGAAGGCTAATATCTTCAATACGTTCAAACTCTAAGTTTAAACTTTCGTATATGCCATCGAGAAATTTACCAAGTAGTTTCTCTTTATTTAAATCCCTTTCGAAATGAGACATGTTAAATTCATGATTAATACATACAATTTAATCATATTTTTGTCATATGAATGACAACTTAAAAAACGAATTTTTTGGTATTGGTATCCAAAACGGAAAAACACCTGAAAATTTGGGTGTTTTATGGCGTTCTGCTCAAAATCTTGGAGCGAGTTTTATTTTTACTATTGGTAATCGTTATGCAAAACAAGCTAGTGATACACATAATGCTGTAAAGTCTATGCCTTATTTTCATTATGAAACATTTGACGATTTTTTTAATAATCTTCCCAAAGGTGCGAGAATCGTTGGCGTGGAATTAACTGAAGAAGCGCAAGACCTAGAAACCTTTAATCATCCAAGGAGATGCGTATATTTACTTGGTGCAGAAGACCATGGGTTATCAAATCTAGCTAAAGAAAAAAGTCATTTTTTAGTAAAATTTAAATCGCAGTTGAGTCTAAATGTTTCAGTAGCAGGAAGTATTGTGATGTACGATAGAGGAATAAACAAACCAAGGTCGTAACTTTGCACCTAATAATAGAGAATTAGTATACATATGCATAAAGCAGGTTTTGTAAATATTATTGGTAATCCTAATGTGGGTAAGTCTACGTTGATGAATGCCTTTATTGGTGAGAAATTGTCAATAATAACATCTAAAGCGCAAACTACGCGTCATCGTATTTTAGGTATTGTTAATGGTGATGATTTTCAGATGATTCTTAGTGATACACCAGGAATTATAAAACCAGCTTATGAGCTTCAAGCATCTATGATGGACTTTGTAAAGTCTGCTTTTGAGGATGCAGACGTGTTGGTTTATATGGTTGAAATTGGAGAAAAAGAACTCAAAGACGAAGCCTTCTTTAAGAAAATTACAAATTCAAAAATCCCTGTTTTATTATTATTAAATAAAATAGATAATTCAAATCAAGAACAATTAGAAGAACAAGCACAATTATGGCAAAGCAAAGTGCCAAATGCTGAGTTTTTTCCAATTTCTGCTCTGCAAGGCTTCAATGTTCAAAATGTGTTTGAACGTATAAAAGAATTATTACCTGAGTCTCCAGCATTTTATCCAAAAGATCAATTAACAGATAAGCCAGAACGCTTTTTTGTTAACGAAGCTATTAGAGAGAAAATATTGTTGCACTATAAAAAAGAAATACCATATGCCGTTGAGGTAGATACAGAAGAGTTCTTTGAAGAAGAAAATATCATTCGTATTCGTTCTGTAATTATGGTAGAACGTGAGACTCAAAAAGGAATCATTATAGGACACAAAGGCTCTGCTTTAAAGCGTGTAGGTATAGAAGCACGTAAGGATTTAGAAAAATTCTTTGGTAAGCAAGTACATTTAGAATTATATGTCAAAGTCAACAAAAACTGGCGTAGTAATCAAAATCAGTTAAGACGTTTCGGATACAATCAGCGATAATCTCTTAGGGTGTCTCGCATAAATGCATGTAATTTATACATTTCAGGTTTTCCTTTTGCCTTACCCATTCGTCCAATAAAATATAGGGTAAACCAAATTATAATCATAAATAACGTCATAAACATTTGTATGGCATAAGAGTTTCCTAAACTCATATTAGTGTATGCCCAAATTCCAAAAGCGATAAAAAGTCCAGCAACAATAAAGTGGAAAAACATAAACATGGTCCAAATCGTAGGATTCGGTCCAAAAAGACCATGAACAGTCGCACTGGCTTTATCTTTTTCGTTAATCTCTAAGTGTAATTGCGGTGACCAATAGTGCTGTGCTTGTTTCGGGAAACGGATAAATACATGGTCGTCCAATCGGGTTACAATAAAATTAGATTGTTTACTTTTCTGTTCTTCAAAGCCAGTTAAGAGAATTTCGTTAGTAGTTTCAACATCAAATTTAAAACGCGGACGTAAAACAATTTCATTAGTAAGTTCCATAATAATATATAACTGACAACAATTTACATAAATTCTTTAATATTATATTCTATATTTGCAGCCGCTTACGGGATATGTAATGCAAAGTAAATCAAAAAGATATGAGTAATATAGTAGCTATAGTTGGGCGTCCTAATGTAGGTAAATCAACTTTCTTTAATAGACTAATACAACGTCGCGAAGCGATAGTAGATGCCGTTAGCGGTGTAACCAGAGACAGACATTACGGAAAAAGTGATTGGAACGGAAAAGAGTTTTCTCTTATTGATACCGGTGGATATGTCGTTGGTAGTGACGATATTTTTGAAGCTGAAATTGATAAACAAGTAGAATTAGCCATTGACGAAGCAGATGCTATTATATTTATGGTAGATGTTGAAAGCGGTGTTACTGGTATGGATGAAGACGTGGCGCAATTACTTCGTAAATCAAAAAAACCTGTATTTCTTACAGTAAATAAAGTAGATAATGGAAAGCGTGCAGAAGATGCTGTGGAATTTTATTCTTTAGGTCTTGGTGAATATTATACAATTGCTAGTATTAACGGAAGTGGAACAGGAGATTTATTAGATGCATTGGTAGAAGCATTGCCTGAAGTTGAAGAGGAAGAAGAAGCGGACGAGTTACCAAGATTTGCTGTAGTTGGTCGTCCTAACGCTGGTAAGTCATCATTTATAAACGCACTTATTGGCGAAGACAGATACATCGTTACAGATATTGCAGGTACAACACGTGATTCTATAGATACAAAATATAATCGTTTCGGATTCGAATTTAATTTAGTAGATACTGCTGGGATTAGACGTAAATCTAAAGTAAAAGAAGATTTAGAATTCTATTCTGTTATGCGAAGTGTTAGAGCCATCGAACATTCAGATGTATGTTTATTAGTTTTGGATGCTACTCGAGGCTTTGATGGACAAGTACAAAATATTTTCTGGTTAGCGCAACGTAATAGAAAAGGTATCGTCATCTTAGTAAACAAGTGGGATTTAGTTGAAAAGGAAACAAAAACCGCTAAAGAATTTGAGACGTTTATCAGAAAGCAAATTGAACCTTTTACTGACGTGCCGATAGTGTTTATATCGGTCTTAAACAAACAACGAATTTTTAAAGCTATTGAAACTGCTGTAGAAGTTTATAATAACCGCTCAAAACGAATAAAAACGAGTGTATTAAATGATACATTTCTCCCAATCATTGAAAACTATCCACCACCAGCTTATAAGGGTAAGTTTGTCAAGATTAAATACATCATGCAATTGCCAACACCACAACCGCAGTTTGCATTCTTTTGTAATTTACCTCAGTATGTCAAAGAACCTTATAAGCGTTACCTAGAAAATAAACTCAGAGAAAAATTTGATTTTCATGGTGTTCCTGTAAGTGTATACATGCGTAAAAAGTAGTTTTATAATTCCATACTACTTTAGCAATTGGAAGTGTGTTCTCGTTGCTTACTCAATATTTATAATACTATCGTCATGGAAATTAACCGCTGAACTTTCGGTAGAAAACCCATTTTGGGATGGTCGTTATAGTGGTAGTTTAATGCCATCCGATGATTATTGGTTTTCAGTAAACCTTCAAGATGGTAGGGTGTTTACCAAGCATTTTGTTCTTAAACGCTAAGATTACCAGCCTCCAGAAGCACCACCGCCGCCAAAACTTCCGCCGCCAAATCCGCCACCAAATCCGCCACTAGAGCTTCCACCGCCAAATCCACCGAATCCTCCAGAAGAGGATGACCCGCTTCTGTAGCTACCTCGTCCCATATTGCTTAAGATAATAGCTTCTAAAAGACTATCGCCACCAGAACGACGATTGTTACCACCACCTTTTCCGCCACCTTTGTGCTTAGATATAGCGATAATAAATATGATAAAAAAGATGAATAGTACAAACAAAAGTCCGAAAGGAAACTCTCCAGATGATTGCCGTGTTCCTTGATACTCTCCATTTAAAACCTCAAAGATTGCGTCAGCACCTCGATTTAGACCACCTGCATAATCATTGCGCTTAAAGTACGGAATAATGTCACGCTCAATAATACGCTTACTTAGCGCATCTGTAAGTATATATTCAATACCGTAACCATTGGCAATAGCTATACGTCTATCATCTCTTGCTAAAAGAATTAAAATACCATTGTCTTTAGCAGCACTTCCTCCAATACCCCATTTTTCACCCCAATTTGCAGCTAAATAATTAATATCTTCACCCTTTGTAGATGGTATAGTAATAACAACAATTTGAGTAGAGGTTGTGTCAGAATATCGAATTAGCTTATTTTCTAGTTGTGCTTTATCATTTTTAGAAAGTAAATTGTAATAATCATAAACGCTAGTCTGAAATTTTGGAACTTCAGGAATATTATATTGTGCTTCTACGTTTTGAATACAAAAAAGTAATACTACAGCCGAAAGAATAAACTTCCAGCTTCTGACGTCTAAATTTACTTTATTACTCATCCTTTAGAAATCGTATTATCCAATTCATCAGTATCACCATGAATCCATGGGAAATTCTTAGACATTTCTTTTCCAGCTTTTTTGATGCCTTCAATTAAGCCCTGTGCAAACTCTCCTTTTTGAAAATAAGTTGCAATAATGTCTCGAGTAGAATTCCAGAAGTCAGTACTTACACTTTCATTGATGCCTTTGTCTCCATAAATAACAAATGCCTTTTTGTCGACGGCGACATAAATCAAAACACCATTCTGCTCTTTGGTATTATCCATTTTTAAATAATGAAAGACTTCCATAGCATGCTCATAGACATCTGTATCGCAATTATGCTCAATATGAACTCGGATTTCTCCAGATGTATCTTTTTCGGCATTGCGTATAGTAGAAACTATGGCCTCTTCTTCAGAAGCTGTTAGAAAGTTTTCAATATTGGATGACATTATGTTATATAGTTAATCAAATTTAATCTCAACGTTTGGAACTTTCTCAGAACCTTCTTCTGCTTTATATCTATGCATTTCTTCAAAGCCAAACCAGCCAGCTAAAATTTTATTTGGAAATTTTGTTGTGTAAATATCATATTCATTAACAGCATCATTATAACGATCTCGTGCAACATTGATTCTGTTTTCTGTGCCTTCTTGTTGCGCTTGAAAATCTCGAAATTGTTGCGTGGTTTTAAGGTCAGGATAACGTTCAAATGTTGCAAGTAAGCGGCTAAATGAGCCTTTAAGATTAGACTGAGCTTTTTGGAAAGCTTCCATGTTTTCAGGTGTTAAGCTACTGGCATCAATGTTAACTGATGTTGCTTTTGATCTTGCCTCAATAACTTCATTTAAAACTTTACGCTCAAAATCTGCCGAGCTTTTTACTGTTTGTACAACGCTGCTGTACAAATCGCTTCTTCTTTGATAAGCACTTTCTACGTCAGCCCATTCTGTTTTTGCATTTGCTTCTAATTCAACAGATCTATTATTTATTCCGACTGCCCAATTGTATATTCCAAATGCAATTACAGCGATTACGATTAAAGGGATTAGCCATTTTTTCATGATATTGATTTTTAAAGTTGTGTTTTGATTTTTATGAGTTTTGCTTTAATACCTTCTAGTTTTGTAATGATTTCAAAGTTATTTAAGGCTTCTTGTTTATCTTCTTTTATATGGGTTTTTGCACCTTCTAAGGTAAAACCTCGTTCTTTTACCAAGTGGTAAATAAACTTAAGGTTTTTAATATCTTCTGGTGTAAATTTTCTATTGCCTTTAGCATTTTTTTTAGGTTTAATGACATCAAATTCTTTTTCCCAAAAACGAATTAGAGACGTGTTTACATTGAAGGCTTTGGCAACTTCGCCAATACCGTAATAACGTTTTTCTGGTAAATCGATGTGCATATTTTAATCTAAAGATTGATTTTCTAATGACGCTTTTTGTAGCAGCTCACTGAACTCTGTAGCTGATAAATTGCCATAATAGAAATTTATTGGATTGATACGTTCACCATCTTTAAAAACTTCATAATGTAAGTGTGGCGCTTCTGAACGTCCTGTACTTCCAACAAAACCAATAAGGTCACCACGTTTTACACGTTGGTTAATACGCACGTTGTATTTGTATAAATGCGCGTAAAGCGAAACATAACCATAACCATGGTCTATACGAATATGTTTTCCATATCCCGAAGAACTATTATCGGCACGCTTTACAATACCATCACCAGAGGCATAAATTGGAGTGCCACGTGGTGCCGTAAAATCCATACCATAATGAAATTTGCGCACTTTGGTAAATGGGTCAGTTCTGTAGCCATAACCAGACGCCATACGTGTTAAATTTTCATTATTTACGGGTTGTATGGCTGGAATTGCTTCTAAAAATTTCTCTTTGTCTTTTGCTAAAATTGAAATCTCATCTAACGATTTTGACTGAACAACTATGGCCTTTTCTAAAATATCGAGACGTTTATTACTTTCTCTTATTAGTGCCGAATTATCATAACCTTCAAACTTTTTATAACGGTTAATACCACCAAAGCCAGCGCGACGCTGTTCTTCTGGTATTGGATTTGCTTCAAAATATAGGCGATAAATAGCATTATCTCGTTCTTCTATATTTTGTAAAACAGCAATCGCATCATCCATACGTTTGTTTAATAAATCGTACTGCAACTCCATATTTTCAAGCTCTCGTGATAGCTCACGCTCTTTAGGAGATTCAAAAAAGTAGCTACCACCAATGACTATGGTAAATGCAAATAAAGCTGAAGATAACATAAACGCTAAGGCGTACTTTACAGTCGTACGCTTTTTTCGTCTTATTTTACGATACGATAATGTTTCGGAATCGTAATAGTATTTTACTTTAGCCATATCTTAAAATGTTCTATTTTTGTGGCGAACTAGATCAATATACAAATATAAAAATACTTTCGTATTTAAGGTGAATTTGAAGATGAAGCCATCACTGATAAATAACGAAAAAGATGAAGCAAAATTATTAAGAATGAAGTCTCAAGATATCCGTAATACATTCCTTGAATTTTTCAAGAAAAAACAGCATCAAATTGTTCCGTCGGCTCCAATGGTTTTAAAGAATGACCCAACGTTGATGTTTGTAAACTCGGGTATGGCACCGTTTAAAGAATATTTTTTAGGGAATTCTAAACCAAAAAGTAACAGGATTTCTGATACTCAAAAATGCTTAAGAGTTTCTGGTAAGCACAATGACTTGGAAGAAGTGGGTTATGATACCTATCATCATACCTTATTTGAAATGCTTGGAAATTGGAGTTTTGGTGATTACTTTAAAAAAGAAGCTATTGCTTGGGCTTGGGAATTGTTGACTGAAGTTTACGGTATTGATAAAGATATACTTTATGTAACTGTTTTTGAAGGTAGCGATGACAATGACAACCTTAAAATGGATACTGAAGCTTATGATATTTGGAAGCAATACATAGCGGAAGACCGCATCCTAAAAGGCAATAAAAAGGACAATTTTTGGGAAATGGGAGAGCAAGGTCCTTGTGGTCCTTGTAGTGAAATCCATGTCGATATCCGTTCTGCCGAAGAAAAAGAAAAAGTAGACGGTAAGTCATTAGTAAACATGGACCATCCGCATGTGGTTGAGATATGGAATTTAGTTTTCATGCAATACAACAGAAAAGCTAATGGTAGTCTAGAAAATCTTCCTAACAAGCATATCGATACAGGTATGGGCTTTGAGCGTTTATGTATGGTTTTGCAAGATGTAAAGTCTAACTACGACACTGATGTTTTTACACCAATTATTCGTGAGATTGAAGCCATAACAAACTCAGACTACGGAAAAGATAATGAAACGGATATTGCTATCCGTGTTATTTCTGACCATGTTAGAGCAGTTGCATTTTCTATTGCCGACGGCCAATTGCCAAGTAATACAGGTGCGGGTTATGTGATAAGACGTATTTTAAGACGTGCTATCAGATATGGCTTTACTTTTTTAGATACTAAAGAACCGTTTATATACAGATTAGTTGACGTTTTGAGTAAAAAAATGGGAAAAGCTTTTCCTGAATTGAAAGCTCAAAAACATTTGATTGAAAATGTCATTAAAGAAGAAGAAGCGTCTTTTTTAAGAACTTTAGAACAAGGTTTAATTCTATTGAATCGGATAGTTGAAGAAACAAAAGGAGACACAATTTCTGGCGAAAAAGCATTTGAGTTGTATGATACGTATGGTTTCCCGATAGATTTAACGGCGTTGATTCTCTCAGAAAAGAATTTAAAATTAGACCAACAAGGTTTCGAAAAATATCTTGAAGAACAGAAAAACCGTTCGCGAAAAGCGGGAGAAATGTCTACAGATGATTGGACTGTTTTAGATAACGACACAGAGCAAGAATTTATAGGTTACGACGCACTTGACGCTAATGTTAAGATTACTAAATACCGGAAAGTAACCTCTAAAAAAGATGGCGAAATGTATCAGTTAGTATTCAATCTAACACCATTTTATGCTGAAGGTGGCGGTCAAGTTGGCGATAAAGGCTATTTACAAGATACCCATGGCGATGTTGTATACATTGTAGATACAAAGAAAGAGAATAATGAGATTATTCATTTTGCTAAAAATTTACCAGATCATTTAAATGAAGTGTTTAAAGCTGTTGTAGATCAAAAACAGCGTCATAGAACCGAATGTAATCATACTGCTACACATTTATTACATCAAGCACTTAGAGAGATTTTAGGCGAGCATGTAGAGCAAAAAGGATCTGCAGTACATTCTAAATATCTACGTTTTGATTTCTCACATTTTTCTAAACTGACCGTTGAGCAACTTAGAGATGTCGAGAATTTTGTAAATGCACGTATCGTAGGTAAGCTGTCTTTAGAAGAGAGCAGAAATGTGCCAATGGAAAAAGCTATTGAAGATGGTGCTATGGCATTATTTGGTGAAAAATATGGCGATACAGTAAGAACTATAAAGTTTGGACAGTCTATTGAATTATGTGGTGGAACACACGTAAATAACACAAGTGATATCTGGCATTTTAAAATCCGCTCTGAAGGTGCTGTTGCATCGGGTATTAGGCGTATTGAAGCCATAACTAACGATGCGGTTAAGGATTTTTATTTTGAGAATAACCGAGCGTATTTTGAAATGAAAGACATGCTCAATAACGCACAAGAACCAGTTAAAGCATTACAGAGTTTACAAGCTGAAAATAACGATTTAAAAAAGCAAGTTGAACAACTTTTAAAGGATAAGACCAAAAATCTAAAAGGCGATTTAAAAAATGAAATTTCCGAGGTAAATGGTGTTCAGTTTTTAGCTAAAAAAGTAGATTTAGATGCTGGCGGAATTAAAGATTTATGTTTTGAGTTAGGTCAGAATACTGATAACCTCTTTTTATTATTTGGAAGCCAGGCCAACGGAAAGGCAATTCTTTCTTGTTATATATCAAAGGAATTGGTGACAAGTAAAGGTTTTAATGCAGGTACAATCGTTAGAGAGCTTGGAAAGCATATTCAAGGCGGTGGTGGCGGTCAGCCATTTTTTGCAACTGCTGGTGGTAAAAATCCTGATGGGATTGATGCTGCGCTTGATGCTGTTAAGTCATATATCGAGTAGTATTTTTTGATATATGAATCTTCAAACCAAAATACCACTTAAACCACAACGTTTTAATCAGATAGATTATAACTCTAAAGTAGTATTGTTGGGTTCCTGTTTTTCTGAAAACATTGGAGATAAATTTCAGTATTTTAAATTTCAAAGTTTACAAAATCCTTTTGGTATACAGTTTCATCCTGTAGCTATCGAACGATTGATTACAGATGCTATTAATCAAAAAAAGTTTGCAGAAGAAGACATTTTTTTTCAGAATGAGCAATGGCATTGTTTTGATGCACACTCAAAATTCAGTAACTCAGATAAAAATCATTTATTAAGTCAACTTAATAATTCAATTTCTATAACACATAAGTTTCTTAGTGAGGCTAAACATATTGTAATTACTCTAGGTACTGCTTGGGTATATCGTTTTATTGAGAACGATAAATTTGTTGCTAATTGTCATAAAGTGCCGCAGAAAAAGTTTTTAAAGGAGTTACTTTCTGTAGAACAGATTACGGAATCACTTGATGCAATAATTAGTCTTGTTAAATCTGTCAACCCAGATGTCAATTTCATTTTTACGGTTTCTCCTGTTAGACATGTTAAGGACGGTTTTGTAGAAAATACGCTAAGCAAAGCACATTTAATAACTGCCATTCATAATCTACTATCACTT
Source organism: Winogradskyella sp. PC-19 (assembly GCF_002163855.1). Taxonomy (NCBI): domain Bacteria; kingdom Pseudomonadati; phylum Bacteroidota; class Flavobacteriia; order Flavobacteriales; family Flavobacteriaceae; genus Winogradskyella; species Winogradskyella sp. PC-19. The sequence continues at coordinate 2,632,062 of NZ_CP019332.1, forward strand.
AGAAGAGAGCCAAGAAATCTAAATTATTTTCCTTCTTACGAAATTATGATGGATGAGCTTCGAGATTATAGGTTTTACAATGAAGATATGCTGCATCCAAATCAAACAGCTGTAAATTATATTTGGGAGAAATTCAGAAAAGTATGTATTTCTGTGGGAGCCAATCAATTAATGGATGAGGTTGAAATCATTCAAAAAGGCTTGGCACATAAACCGTTTAATCCAGAATCAGAATCTCATAAAAAGTTTGTTTTAAAATTAAAAAAGCAACAAAAAAATATTTCAATAAAATATTCTCATATTACTTTTTAATCGCAACACTTTCAGGCACTAATTTTGTGTAGTCTCCGTTATTTCGAATTACATCTCTAACTATTGATGATGAAATATATGAGGTGTTAGCAGCAGTTAGTAGGAAAACTGTTTCGATTTTTGAGAGCTTTCTATTAGTGTGAGCAATAGCTTTTTCAAACTCAAAATCTGCAGGATTCCTTAAGCCTCTTAAAATAAATTCGGCATTAATTTCTTTACAAAAATCGATAGTTAATCCCTTATAAGTAACCACCTTGACTTTAGGTTCATTTTTAAAAGATTGCTCGATAAATACTTTTCGTTCTTCTAGAGAAAACATGTATTTTTTTTCAGCATTTACTCCAATAGCTACAACAACTTCATCAAAAAGTTTAATACCGCGATTTATGATGTCGTAGTGCCCTAAAGTAATTGGGTCAAAAGAACCTGGGAAAATTGCTCGTTTCATACTAGTTGATACTAAATTAAGCGCTGTTTTGGTTTATAAGCTTTACAAAGATAACTCTAAAAATTAATCTCTGTCTATTTCAAAGATGAACTCTTCAGCATATAGGCTTTGTATCTCTTCGGTCAAATAACCTTCTGTATTTTCTTCTTGATAATTTACTGATTTGTCGATATCATTAATCCCCGATTTTTTATCGACTTCATAATCGTTAAAAGTTAAGAATATACTATCAGCTTCAATAGCACTAACTTTTGCAGTAGTGTAAAATCCAGAAGTACTACCTGTTATACTATATATGTCTCCGACTTGAGGTGATTGTATATAAATTGCTTCGTTCTTTTTATCTTGAGCATTTGAGTAAGAAAACCAAGCAACCAAAGCACCAATTATTCCTATACCAGCAAAGTGTTTTATAGGAACTCCTCGATGTTTTTCTAAATCAAATTTTTGCTGAATTTGCTGAGGTAATTCTTTGAGTTTATATGTGCGTTTACAATTGTCGCATTCTAAGACGTTTACTTTTCCTAATGGAAAAATCGGAATCCAATATATGTAAGCGTATTTACCGAAAACACTGTAAGTCATTGATGTTTGTTCATTACAGTTTGGACAATTTACATTACTTAATTTTCCGTCTTTTAGTCTGGATGAATTTGTTCCGTAGAATACCATTATAATTTGATGATTAGTTAGTTATATAGCCTTAAATATAGACATTATTTAGTCATTGCCTCTTCGATAGCATTACCGAACAAATCATTAAGTAAAATACCTGCGGCAGCTGCTTGCTGTGGTAAAATACTTTCTTTTGTAAGACCTGGAACAGTATTGACTTCTAATAAGTACGGTTCGTCGTCTTTAAAAATAAATTCGCTGCGACTAAAACCACTCATTTTTAGTGTTTCATATATTTTTTTAGCTTCCGTACGAACTTTGTTCTCGTAATCCTCTGAGATACGAGCTGGTGTTATTTCTTGAGACTTGCCTTCGTATTTGGCTTGGTAATCAAAGAAATCATTTTCAGAAACGATTTCGGTAATAGGTAATACTTTGGTTTTACCCTTATAAGAAATCACACCTACAGAAACTTCTACACCATCTAAAAATTGCTCAATAATAATCTCGTCGTCTTCTTCAAAAGAATTTTGTATTGCAGCTTTTAAATCTTCTGCTTTGTAAACTTTAGAAATTCCAAAACTACTACCAGCTTTGTTTGCTTTGACAAAACAGGGTAAACCAACTTTTTTTACAATAGCTGATTCATCAATTGTGTCTCCAAGGTTTAGATAATAACTCTCAGCAGTTTTAATGCCAAATGGTTTTAAACTTGCAAGTAAGTCACGTTTATTAAAGGTCAATGCTGCTTGATACATGTTACAACTGGTTTGAGCAATACCAAGTAATTCAAAATAACCTTGCATAAAACCATCTTCACCTGGAGAGCCATGAATAGCGTTAAAAACACAATCAAACGTTACCTTTTTACCATCGATTAATACTGAAAAATCATCTTTGTTTATTGGTGTTTCTTCGTTATTTTCGGCAACATAAACCCATTTGTTTTTAAAAATGTGTATGGCATAAGGTGTATATTTATTTCGGTCTAAAGTATCATAAACCATGCTGCCGCTTTTTAGCGAAATTTGATACTCACTTGAGTAACCACCCATAATAATTGCAATATTCTTCAGCATAATAACCTTATGAAATTTGTGTTATGTAAATGTATTAATAATTTTTTTTCACGAACAAAAATCGATTTGTAAATTACAAGCGTATATAAAAAAACAAAATCCATAAACTACAAACTACTATTTTCATTAGTTTTGTGAACAATTTTTATAGCATGAGTATTATTAAATTCTTGACGAGTAAAGTGTTTTTTAAGCAATTAGCTTTAGCAGTGGTTGCTGTTGTAGTTTTTTGTTTTTTGATTCTAAAATGGCTTGATGTTACAACAAATAATGGCGAATTTGTTACCGTGCCTGACCTTAAGGGAAAGTCTTTAGAAACAGTTAAGATTGAGTTGGATGACAAAGAACTAGCTATGGAAATCCAAGATTCGGCAAATTTTAATCCTAATTATCCGAAGTTTTCTGTAATAGAACAGGACCCAAGTGCAGGATCGCAAGTCAAAGAAAACAGAAAAATATATCTCACACTTAATCCGTCAGGTTATCGTAAGGTTGCAGTGCCAGCAATTATGAGAAGAACATATAGACAAGCAAAACCTACGCTTGAAGCTCTTGGCTTTAAAGTAGGTGAAACTACTTATATAGATAATATCGGTAAAGACGTTGTCTTAGGTATTAAACATAACGGTAAAAACATCAAAGTTGGAGATAAGCTACCATTAACAACAAAAATCGATTTGGTTTTAGGTAATGGTAATCGAGCTTCAAATTAAAATATGGATACAACTCCAGAACTTCCGCCCAATAATGATTTATATGAGCATCATAAAATCGTTGTAGATAAAGGTCAAAATCCACTTCGTATTGACAAATACTTGATGAATTTTATCGAGAATGCTACGCGTAACAAAATACAAGCTGCTGCAAAAGACGGAAGTATTTTTGTAAATGATGTTGCTGTAAAGTCAAATTACAAAGTCAAGCCATTTGATGTTATTCGTGTAAAGTTTGAACATCCGCCATTTGAAAATTTACTGGTCGGCGAAGACATGCCTCTAGATATTGTTTACGAAGATGATGACTTGTTAGTAGTTAATAAACCAGCAGGTATTGTTGTACATCCTGGTCACGGAAATTATTCAGGTACATTAATCAACGCACTGATTTTTCATTTCGAAAACTTACCAAAAAACTCTAGTGACCGACCTGGCTTGGTGCACCGAATTGACAAAGACACCAGTGGCTTACTTGTAGTGGCAAAGACAGAACATGCTATGGCACATTTGTCAAAACAGTTTAAGGATAAAACTAGTGAGCGTGAATATGTAGCCATTGTTTGGGGAAATGTAAAAGAAGACCAAGGTACTGTCGAAGGCCATATTGGTCGTCACCCTAAAAATCGTTTACAGAACACAGTCTATGAAGGTGATGATATTAACAAAGGCAAACCTGCTGTAACGCATTACAAGGTCATCGAACGCTTAGGTTATGTCACGCTATTAAGTTGTAAGCTAGAAACTGGTCGTACACATCAAATCCGTGTGCACATGAAGCATATTGGTCATACGCTTTTTAACGATGAACGTTATGGAGGAAATTTAATCCTTAAGGGCACGACATTTACCAAATACAAACAGTTTGTAAGTAACTGCTTTAAAGTGTTACCACGACAAGCCTTACATGCCAAGACTTTAGGGTTTGAGCATCCAGTTACAGGAAAGCAGATGAGCTTTAATACAGATGTTCCTAAAGATATGCAACAGTGTATCGAAAAGTGGAGACATTATGCAAAGCATCAAGAAAACTAATAGTAGTATTCGCAATTATTCTTAAATCTTATTTTAATTCTTGTATTGACGTTGTAACTTTGATTCAGAAAAAGAATTAGTTATGAAGTTAGTATTATCTCCAGCAAAATCTTTAGATTTTGATAGTAAACTCCCAACACCAAAAACAACCGAAAGTTGCTTTTTGGCAGAGGCAGAGCGCATCAATAAATTATTAAAAAAGAAATCTCCAAAAGCGTTATCTAAACTCATGCATATTTCTGACAATTTAGGCCAGCTTAACTACGAGCGCAACCAAGATTGGTCATTACCATTTACTTCAGATAATGCACGCCCAGCAGTTTATGCGTTTAATGGTGATGTGTATCGTGGATTAGATGCATATACTATTGATACCAAGAAATTAGATAAAGTTGAAGATACAGTAAGAATCATTTCAGGATTATATGGAATTTTAAAGCCATTGGATTTGATACAACCTTATCGTTTAGAAATGGGAACAAAATTTCCGGTAGGTAAAAATAAAAACTTGTATGAATTCTGGAGAAAGAAGGTTACACAATCACTAAACGATGAGTTAGAAGACAACGAATTGTTTTTAAACCTAGCCAGTAACGAGTACTTTAAAGCTATAGATACAAAAGCCTTAAAAGTACCTGTGATTACTATTAATTTTAAAGAATTTAAAGGCGATAAGTATAAGACGATAGCCATTTTTGCAAAGTTAGCACGTGGTTTAATGACGCGTTATATCATTGATACAGATGCTAAGACTTTAGAAGATATTAAAGGTTTTAACCTCGATAACTATGGTTTTAGTGAGGAATTATCTTCCGATAACGAGTTGGTTTTTGTGAGATAGTTTCTATATTTAAGCATCAATATTAATCGATGCACTATTATTTACTTATTGCTCTACAGGTTTTTTGCCTTTATCATATATATAAAAATCACAAGCCCTATTATTGGTTCTTTGTGATTTTTTTTATCCCAGTTTTAGGAGGTGTATTTTATATTATCACTCAGGTCTTGACAACAAGAGATGTTGATACTTTTCAGAAAGAAATCACATCAATAGTTAATCCGACTAAGAAAATAAAAGACCTAGAAAAGAAGATCGAATTTACAGATACCTATACTAATCGTATAGATTTAGCAGATGCTTATTTTGAAATCAAAGCCTACCAAAATTCGATTTCTAATTATAAGAAGACCTTAGAAGATGAAGTTCAGAATGCGACATATTCACATCAACAATTAATTTTGTGTTATTTTCAATTGAAAGATTTTGAAAATGTCATTTACCATGTTGAAAAGATAAAAGCTAAACCCGAATTCAAGGGTTCTGTTCAGCAGTTTTACTACGGATTAGCATTAAGAGAAAAAGGACAACTTGAAGCTGCTGAAGTTCAGTTAAAAGAAATTGACAGACCGTATTCTAATTATAATGAACGTTTAGAGTTAGCTAAGTTTTATCTTGAAAATAATAGAAAAGAAGATGGCAAGTCTATACTCATAGATATTAGTAGCGAAGCAAAGCATATGACAAAGCCTAATCGTAGATTGTTTCGACAAACAATAAATGAAGTTGAGCAACTGTTAAAACAACTATAGTATTTCAGTAAAATAAAAAACAATATGAAACAAGCATTACAAATAGCTAATGGAGTCGCATTTGTCTTTACAGTATTTATCAATTATTTGTCTAATACAGGTGTTTTGAATAATACAACGATTGGTGAAGTGTCAGATAGTTATAGGTCTTTGTTTACGCCAGCAGGATATACATTTGCCATTTGGGGTATTATCTATCTTTTACTTTTAGGGTTTGTTATTTATCAAGGTAGAAGCCTATTTGTTAAAACAAATGATAATAGTTTTGTGCTTAAAATAGGTTGGTGGTTTATACTAAGCTGTGTATTCAATTGCTTATGGGTATTTGCATGGATATATGAGTATACAGGTTTGTCATGTGTCTTTATCTTTTTATTACTTTTTTCTTTATTAAAAATTGTGTGGAATAATCGTATGGAGTTAGATGATGAGCGTTTTTCAATCATTGCTTTTGTATGGTGGCCGTTTGTAATTTATAGTGGTTGGGTCACTGTTGCTAGTATTGCCAATGTGTCAACATATCTTATAAAAATTGATTGGAATGGTTTTGGAATTTCTGATATTACTTGGACTATTATTATGATTGTTATCGCAGTAATAATTAATCTTGCTGCTACTTGGAAACGTAACATGCGAGAGTTTGCATTGGTAGGTGCTTGGGCTTTGTTAGGTATTGCTAATGCCAATACCGATGTTAATACTACAATTTCAAGTATTGCTTTTGTAAGTGCGACGATTTTGTTGTTAAACTCTGCGATTCATGCTTTTATAAATAGAAAGAAGAATCCTTTTTTGAATTTTAAGAATAAGTAATAAAAGTTAGTCCATACTGTAATTAACAGTATCTTCGCGCCAATCAAAGGAGTGACCTAAATAAATAGAGTTTGCTTCAAAAACTTTATATATGTCATTTAAATCCTTAGGCTTATCTGAGCCTTTATTACGTGCTATTTCAAAAAAAGGGTACGAAACACCATCACCAATACAAGCAAAAGCTATACCGCCAGTTTTAGAAGGTAAAGATGTATTAGCGTCTGCACAAACAGGAACAGGAAAAACAGCAGGCTTTACATTACCACTATTACATAATTTAACACAACAACAGTCTCAACGAAATAGACCTATACGTGCTTTAATACTCACACCGACAAGAGAGTTAGCAGCACAAGTTTACGCCAATGTAAAAGAATATTCAGAATTTTTAGATATACGTAGTGCTGTGATTTTTGGAGGTGTCAACCAAAAGCCTCAAGTTGCAACGATAAGACGTGGAATAGATGTTTTGGTAGCGACTCCAGGTCGTTTAATAGATTTAGAAAACCAAGGTTTATTATCCTTAAAACGCGTTGAGATTTTTGTCTTAGACGAAGCTGACCGTATGCTAGATATGGGTTTTTTAAGAGATATAGAACGTGTAATGAAACTTATTCCTAATAAGCGTCAGAACCTTATGTTTTCTGCAACGTTTTCTAAGGATATTAAAAAATTAGCGTATTCAATATTAAATAATCCAGTACAAGTAGAAGCTACACCAGAAAATACTGCTGTTGAAGTTATTGAACAAAAAGTATATCGTGTTGCAAAAACCAAGAAGACAGGTTTAATAATTAAACTTATATCAGAAGGCGATTGGCAACAAGTACTTGTGTTTACAAGAACTAAACATGGTGCTAATCGGTTGACAAAAAAAATGGTTAGTTCTGGTATTACAGCAGCTGCCATTCATGGTAATAAAAGCCAAGGTGCGCGAACAAAAGCGCTAGCTGGTTTTAAAAGCGGAAAAGTTAGAGTTTTAGTAGCAACTGATATTGCAGCGCGTGGATTGGATATTCCGTTATTACCACATGTTGTGAATTTTGAATTGCCTAATATCTCTGAAGATTATGTACACAGAATTGGTCGTACAGGTAGAGCAGGAGCAAGTGGAGAAGCATTATCCTTAGTAAGTGCAGATGAAACTTCTTATTTAAAAGGTATTGAAAAGTTAATTGCTCAGAAAATACCAGTTGAAATTATTGAAGGTTTTGAACCTGACCCAAATGCTTCGACTGAGCCAATTAAACCTGGTCAGAATAGAAACAGAAATTCTGGAAACAGACGTCAGAAGCCAAAAACAGAAGGTGGTTCTAACTCAAGAAATTCTAATAGGAATAGAAATCGCAATAGAAGACGAAATAACGATAATAGAAATTAATAATGACTCCAGCTTTAAAAAATAAAATTATTGAGGTTTGTAATCTGAAGATTGCAACAAAAGGCGATAATGTTGGAGTATCGTTTTATGCGTTTTTCAAAAATAAAAACGATAATCCTAAGTTATTATTTGAAGCTGCTACTTGGTGGATAAAAACTCATGAGTTAGACCATTTTGAAAAGGCAGTTAAGATTAAAGCAATAGTAGAAAAATTGTAAAATGACATCACAACCAAATAATCCACTTCATGGTATTAAACTTCAACAAATTATTGAAGATTTAGTAGCGCATTATGGTTGGGAATATATGGGTTACGAGATTAATATTCGATGCTTTACACATGACCCATCTGTAAAGTCGAGTTTAAAATTTTTGAGACGTACACCATGGGCACGAACTAAGGTGGAAAAAATGTACTTGAGTATGTTAGAAAAGCGTCGTTAGATTTTAGGTAAGACTTTATTTTTCTTTTTATCTAAATAATGACGTAAAACACCACCTTTTACATTATTAACGTCAAATTCTACAACAAACGCTTCACTGTCAATTCTATTAATAATTCGGTGCATTCGTTTTATGTCAATACGGTTAATTATGGTATGAATAATATCAAAATCGACTTGCTTTCCTGAATTTCCGACACCACGAGTGCCACGATAGAGCGTCATACCAACACCTAATTCTTTCATAATAGCATCTTCAATAAGATGGTATTGTTTTGATACTATGGTAACCCCGATAAAATCCTCGAAACCTTCAATAGTCAAATCAGTCACTTTTGCTGTTACGATATATGTCAAAATCGAATATAACGCCACTTCTATTGAAATTACATAAGCTGTAATACCGAATAAAATGATATTGAATATTAGAATAATCTGACCTATGCTAAAACCAAATTTATCATTTAAATAAACACCTAAAATCTCTGAACCATCTAATACAGAACCGTTTCTAATAGCAATACCAATACCAGCACCAAGGAAAAGACCACCGAATATTGAAATCAAAAGTTTATCTTCTGTTATTGTGCCAAAATTTTCAAAATGAATAAATAGGGCAAGTCCTAGAATACTAATTATTGACTTTACGACAATGCGTTTTGACACTGTGAAATAACCTAATACCAAAAGCGGAATACTGAAGATAAGTAAGAGTAAAGAAATATTTATATCAACAAATGAATTAACCAAAAGTGCAATACCAGTGACGCCACCATCTAAAAACCCATTAGGTAATAAAAAAGCTTTTAAACCAATACTTGCTAAGATAATTCCGAATGCAATTTGAATATATTCCCAAATAAAATTATATGCTTTTGTAGTGCTCAAAGTTTTAGCTTACTCTAAGTTACAAAACCTTATGAGATACTTTGCGTATTTGCAATAATACTAGCTATTTAATTGCCTTAAGCCTTCGTAAGTAATTATACTTACAGCATTTGCAAGATTAAGACTTCTAATGTGTTCACTGTACATCGGTATTTTGAATAAAGCTTCAGAATATTTAGACGTTATCTCTTTAGACAGCCCTACAGATTCCTTTCCAAATACCAAAAACATATCATCTTCAAAATTAATATCCCAATGCGATTGTGTGCCATGACTGCTTAAAAACACCATATTGTTATCTGTATTTTTAGAGAAAAATTCTTCAATATTCTCGTAATATATAACTTCTAAATGCTGCCAATAGTCTAGACCAGCGCGTTTGAGACGTTTATCATCAATTTCAAATCCAAATGGTTTAACTAAATGTAAACGCGAACCTGTAGCTAAAGCTAAACGACCAATATTGCCTGTATTGTTTGGTATTTCGGGTTCTATAAGGACAATGTTTAATTGCATACTAGTCTAAAATGGGTTTTGTGAAATCACCAAGTGTATCTATACCATTTATGGTTACATGTTTTATAAAAGCTGAACCAATAATTGCACCTTTAGCCTGTTTTGTTGATTGATTAAAAGTTTCCTTATTCGAAATTCCAAAGCCAACTATCTGTGGGTTTTTAAGATTCATCTTCGCGATACGGTCAAAGTATTCAGACTGTTCATTACCAAATCCTGTTTTAGCACCTGTTGTACTTGCTGAACTCACCATATAAATAAATCCGTCTGAAACAGAATCAATAAATCGAATACGTTCATCTGAAGTCTGAGGTGTGATTAGAAATACATTTATAAGGCCGTATTTTTCAAAAGTAGATTTGTACTCGTCATGATAAACATCTACCGGTAAGTCAGGTATTATTAAACCATCAATCCCAATCTCTTGGCATTTTTTACAAAAGGCTTCAACTCCATATTGCAAAATAGGATTAAAGTATCCCATGATAATCAAGGGAATAGAAACTGTTTGCCTAATATCCTTTAACTGATTAAAAAGTAGATCGCTATTCATCCCATTTTTTAAGGCTTGTGTTGAGCTGTCTTGTATGGTTGGTCCATCTGCTAAAGGGTCACTAAAAGGTAGACCAATTTCAATCATATCAACGTTACTTTTCTCAAGGTTTTGAATTATTGAAACGGTATCATCTATGTTTGGATAACCTGCTGTAAAATATATGGATAGAAGCTTTTTGTCTTCTTCTAGTTTTTGATTAATTCTATTCATTATTAAATTCTTCTTTCAGTTTTATGAAAATTTCTTTTTGTGATTCGGATAGATTGTCTGCAGTAAAAATTGAAAATCCCCTTGCACCCTTCTCCTTTACTAGACGTATCGCTTTTTCTAAATCTTCAGGATTTTGCAAAGCTGGACTATATAAGCCAGAGTATATTGGGAATTCAACATCTTTAACGGCTTGTTCCGTAGCAAAGCCAATCCAATTTATATTTTCTTGATAAAAATTATTATAAACCATTGGAAAAGCAGCATCTAAATTCCAATCATTCCAAGCTTGACGTACCATTTGTCTAGACATTTCAGGAAAAGGAAATACGGCAGCTGTCATTTTTTGGTCACTTTCATGTGCGATTTCTACTAGTTCATTCACAAGAGAGGTAATTGCATTTAATCGGTATTGTCTCCATTCGGCGCTAAGCTCAGGGTGCTCCATGTCTTGTGGGTCTCTTCCAAATATTTCTTTGAAACCATTTCTTGCTATAGGATGATAACCATAATCATATTCTGGCATTTCAGTAGTTTGTACAAGGTTATATTTAGGTTGTAAATCTTTACCTAAAATAACATCTACATAGCGCACATAGTCTAAATGAATCGAAGCCAATCCTTCAATAGTTGTTAGCTCTTTAACATTTTTTTTAATATGATTCTTGGCTTCAGGATGAAAAGGACTTAGCCATTGGTAGTAATTTACATAGGCTCTATATTCTAACGAGTTTTTACCAGCTCTATTAACAGCATACCATTCAGGATGTTTTTTAGCAATTGTATCACCAGGTCTGTTTAGAGTCCACATCCAGGCGTGTACTTTTATATCTTTTTTTGAAGCTAGAGGAACTAACTGTTTTAAAACTTTTGCATTTGCGCCTACGAGGATTTGAGAAATACCAAGAGAATCGTAATAGGTCAATTTCTCTTCCCATTTGTTTTCATCAAAATCACCGGCACCACCAGTCCAAGTTGCAAAAATGAATTTTTCTTTTTCTATTTCTGAGGAAACTTTATCTTCAGTTTTTGTGTTACAAGAGATAAGTAAGGCGAATAAAATTATGCCGATTTTTTTCATAATTGTTTTAGTATACCTTGTTCGTTAATGATAAAGTAGTTTTCCTTAAGCGGACTTTTAATTTTATATTCAAAACCAAAGTTAGTTTTTAAAAATGTGGCTTTTAATACCTCTTTTTTAGAATATTGAACGTCTAAGCTTAATTCAGAGTTTACCGGTTTATCTAATAAATATTTTAAATCTTGATATCGTGTCTTTCTGAAAAGCGCATATGCTGTTTGTTTTATTAAAAGGTCTTTGTCTTCAATAAACTCTACATTATTAGTATTTTCTTGAGTTGTAAATTGAATAAAACCCCATTTTTCTGGCTCGTGCATATTAATCACTTTTTGATTACTCCAAACCCAGTTATATTCTTTTTGTAATTTATTATCTACTTTTTTACGTTGGTACGTATTATTTACAATATTAAAATCCCATTCTACTCTCGAGAAGTTTAATCGCCATTGTTCTCCTTCCTTTGGAGTTGTCTTTGGTCTGTTTTTAAGATTTATTAAAGGCTTAAGAGGAATTGCTATTTCTAATGCCCAATACTTATCATGGTCATTTGGGTCGTTTAAAGTGCCGTCTATAAATACTGCTGATTTTAAATTTTTTAAATCCCAATGGAAATTCGCTTTTCCTCCAACTCTATAGGGCTTGTCTAAAAATAAATCCCAAACAGTATTTAAAGCATTGATTTCAACTTCTCCATATCCATAACCAGTCTTAGACGGGTCAATAAAAACTTCAAAATCATTATTTAGATAAATTATGGCATCTCTTTTTGTAATGTCTCCCCAAATATGTGGTTCCTCCATTTTAGCATAAACATATAAGAAGTTCTCGTCCCATAACATTTTGGCTTGTGTCTTATATTTTGGAGTTTTTACACCTTCTATATCAATAAATGATGATGTGTAACTCGCGTTTTCCCAACTGATTTCGTCAGCTAAACCATCAATTTTTATTTGAGCATTAGTTTTGGTAACAATGTAATGCTTGGGTATAACAATGTCTTCTGAAATATCAACAGAAATATAGTCTTTAACGTCTTGTTGCTTTTGTTTACAAGAGGTAAAAAATAGAAATGTTGTAAATAGAAGGATTAGCTTCATTATAGTTTGAAATAATCTATATAATTCTGTAAATCTTTATCACCACGGCCAGATAAATTCAATACGATAACATCATCTTGTTTAAATTTTTTATGTTCAAAAACAGCTAGAGCATGAGACGTTTCTATTGCAGGAATAATGCCTTCTAATTGCGATAACTCTAAGCCTGCGGTCATAGCTTCATCATCAGTAATTGAAATGAATTCTGCTCGACCTGTTTTATATAAATTAGCATGCATAGGCCCAACGCCTGGATAATCTAAACCAGCAGAAATTGAATAAGGCTCTGTAATTTGCCCATCTCCTGTTTGCATCAATAAGGTTTTACTTCCGTGAATGATTCCCTCTTTACCTAATACTGATGTTGCGGCACTCTCACCGGTATCAATACCTTTTCCAGCAGCTTCAACCGCTATGATATTTACATCCGTATTGTCTAAATAATGGTAATATGTACCAGCAGCGTTACTTCCTCCGCCGACACAGGCAATTAGATAATCAGGATTTTCGGTACCTTCTTTTTCTAGTAATTGTTTTTGTATTTCTTCAGATACAATAGCTTGAAAACGCGCCACCATATCTGGATAAGGATGTGGACCAACAACACTACCTACAATGTAATGGGTGTCAACAGGATTATTAATCCAATCGCGCATAGCCTCGTTAGTGGCATCTTTTAAGGTGCGACTACCAGAGAGTGCAGGAACTACTTTTGCACCAAGCATTTTCATACGAGCAACATTCGGGGCTTGTCTTGCAATGTCAATTTCGCCCATATACACGACGCATTCAATTCCCATTAATGCACAAACAGTTGCTGTTGCAACACCATGTTGTCCAGCACCAGTTTCAGCAATAATTCTAGTTTTACCTAAACGTTGTGCTAAAAGTATCTGTCCAATTGTATTGTTGACTTTATGCGCACCTGTATGGTTTAAATCTTCACGTTTTAGATATATTTTAGTATTATATTTTTCGGATAAACGCTTTGCAAAATATAATGGTGAAGGTCGCCCAACATAATCCTTTAATAACTGATGAAACTCTTCTTGAAATGAAGCTTCAGCTGTTATTTTCAAATAGTTCTGTCTTAGTTCTTCTATGTTTGGATAGAGCATCTCAGGAATGTAAGCGCCTCCAAATTCGCCATAATAGCCTTTGCCGTTAATATTGTAACTCATGCTTAAATTTTTCTAATTCATCTATATTTTTCAATCCAGGCTCAATTTCAAATTTACTATTTACGTCAATAGCATAACAGTATTTTGATGCTGGACTCTTTTTAAACTCTTTTATGTTTTTAACTTCATTTAACCCAATACCACCGCTTAAAAAATAGGGTGTAGTTGATGGATAATCTTTTAAGACATCCCAATTGAAAGTATAACCATTTCCTCCGGGTAATTTACCTTTGGTGTCAAACAAGAAATAATCTACAATATCCTCATATGGATTAAGAACCTCAAAATTGAATTCGTTTTTGATGCTGAATACTTTAATAATTTCAGCTTTCGACGATTTTAAACTTTTGCAATATTCAGGAGATTCTTTTCCATGTAATTGAATGGCTTTTAAATCGTGTTTTTCTATCATTTGAAATACTTTATCTAAATCTGCATCAACAAAAACACCTGTTTTATTTATAGTTCCCGAGAGTTTAGGGATTTCAGTATCAAAAAAACGAGATGATTTATCATAAAATATAAAGCCCATATAGTCTGGTTGCAAATGAGCAACAGCTTCCATGTTATCTTGATATTTCATTCCGCAGATTTTTAATTTCATGATTCTAGATTTTGAATAAATTCTAATGCGGATTCTCCTGGGTTATTTGTTTTCATGAAGTTTTCACCTATCAAAAAGCCTTTGTAACCATAAGGTTTTAGTTCTTTTATTGCAGAAACAGAACTGATACCACTTTCAGACACTTTTACAAAGTCATCTGGGATTTGTGTGCTTAGTTTCTTTGAAGTTTCTAAACTAACCTCAAAGGTCTTAAGATTACGGTTGTTAACGCCCAACATATCTAATGACGGCATGATTGATTTCTGTAGTTCTTCTTCGTTATGTACTTCTAATAAAACATCCAAATTGAGACTTTTGGCAAATTCCGAAAATTGCTTTATTTCTGTTTTGGATAATATTGCGGCTATTAATAAAATAACATCAGCGCCATAAGCTTTGGCTTCTAAAATCTGATAGTCGTCGATGATAAATTCCTTGCGTAATATTGGTAAATCACAAGCAGCTCTTGCAACTAACACGTCATCTAAACTGCCTCCAAAATATTTCCCATCAGATAAAACAGACATGCCACATACACCAGCATTTTCATAACCAGAAGCTACGTCTTGAACATTTAAGTTATTATTAATAATAGATTTAGAAGGCGAACGACGCTTGTGTTCTGCGATAATACCACTGTTACTTTTCTGTAAATTTTCAGTAAGTGAAACTGTTTTTCTATTAAATAAAACAGACGCCTCTAACTGTGACGTTGGTACAATTGATTTTCGAAAATCAACTTCTAATCGTTTGTCTCTAACTATTTTGTCTAAGATGTTCATTTACTCAGTTCTATAAGTTTATTTAAACTTTGTTTTGCTTTACCACTTAACAAAGATTCTTTTGCTAATTCGAAACCTTCAATATGTGTAATTTGTCTGCTTGTTGCAATTGCTAAACCTGCATTAGCACAAACCACGTTGTTCTGTGCTTCGGTTCCGTTGCCATCAATAATATTGACGAATAAATTTGCTGCTTCTTTTATGGTTTCACCGCCAAAAATTTCAGAGGGCTTGATGGTTTTTAGATTTAAATCTTGAGGTGAAAATAAAGTCTCTGAGTGATTTGAAATTAGTTTTGCTTTTCCGGTTAAAGAGATTTCATCATAACCATCTAATGCATAAACGATATTATAATTCTTATCTGTTTTTTGATATAAAAAACTGTAAAGCCTTAGTATTTCTAGACTATAAACACCCAATAATTGGTTTTTAGGAAATGATGGATTTACCATTGGTCCTAGCATGTTAAAAAAAGTTTTAACGCCTAACTCTTTGCGAATTGGAGCTACATTTTTCATAGCTGGGTGAAATAAAGGTGCATGCAAAATACAGATACCAGCTTTGTCTAAACAACGTTTTAAAAAGGCTTCATCATTAGAAAATTTTACACCTAAATACTCCATTACATTAGATGATCCAGATGTTGAGGATACACCATAATTACCATGCTTAGATACATGAATACCTGCACCAGCCGTAATAAATGATGATAGTGTCGAAATATTAAAAGTATTCTTGCCGTCACCACCAGTACCAACGATATCTATGGCATTATATTCGCTTAAATCTATTGGGATACAAAGCTCTAAAAGTGCATCTCTAAAACCTTGTAATTCTTCAATAGTAATACTACGCATCATATACACCGATAGAAAGCAAGCAATCTGACTTGAGTTATACATATCGTTTGATATGTTAACAATAATCTGCTTAGCTTCTTCAGTAGAAATTGTTTGGTGTGCTATGAGTCTGTTTAATACGTCTTTCATATTCCTTTAACTATTCACCCAGTTTTTTAAAATTTGTTTTCCATCCGGAGTTAAAACAGATTCTGGATGGTACTGTACACCTTTTACATCATAAACTTTGTGGCGTAGGGACATAATTTGTCCGTTTTCGTCAAATGATGTAGCTTCTAAGCTATCTGGTAAATTAGTTTTGACAACCCACGAGTGATAGCGACCGACTTCAAAAGTTTTGTCTAAACCCTCAAATAAAATTTCATCATCAACAGACAGAGTTATATGAGTTGCAACACCATGAAACACAGTGTTTAAATTTTCTAGTTTACCTCCAAAGACTTCACCTATGGCTTGTTGTCCTAAACAAACTCCAAGAATACTTTTTGTTGGTGCATATGTTTTGATAATATCTTTTAATAATCCAGCTTCATCTGGTATTCCTGGGCCTGGAGAAAGCACAATTTTATTGAAATTATCAACTTCTTCAAGAGTTAATTTATCGTTTCGTTTTACGGTAACTTCACAATCTAAATCTTCCAAATAGTGAACAAGATTATAAGTAAAGCTGTCGTAGTTATCTATGACTAAAATTTTTTTCATATTAAATTTCTTTAGCAAGTTCAATGGCTTTGTTTAAAGCTCCTAACTTGTTGTATACTTCTTGTTTTTCACTTTCTGGATTTGATCTAGAAACTAATCCAGCACCAGCTTGCCAGTTAAGCTTATAATCTTTGCTCAAAAAAGTTCTAATCATGATAGCATGATTAAAATTGCCTTCAAAATCCATAAAACCTATAGCACCGCCATAATAACCTCGGCTAGTTTTTTCATATTTCTCAATTAATTGCATGGCTCTATGTTTTGGTGCACCACTCAAAGTTCCTGCAGGAAAAGTATCTGCTACGACTTGCATGGTTGAAGTCGAATCGTGTTTATGGCCAGTAACTTTACTTACCAAATGGATAACGTGTGAGAAAAACTGAACCTCTCTGTAAGTTTCAACCTTTACTTTATTTCCGTTTCGACTTAAATCGTTTCTAGCTAAATCAACAAGCATGACGTGTTCTGCATTTTCTTTTTCGTCATTTATTAATTCTTCTGCTAAGACAGCATCTTTTTTGTCATCACCTGTTCGCTTAAAGGTACCCGCAATTGGATGAATTTCTGCCAAACCGTTGTCAACTATAAGCTGTGCTTCAGGTGAACTTCCAAAAATCTTAAAGCTTCCGTAATCGAAATAGAAGAGGTAGGGCGACGGGTTAATACTTCTTAAAGCGCGGTAGACATTAAAATCGTCTCCAGAAAATTCTTGTGTGAAACGTCTTGACAATACTAATTGAAATACATCGCCTCTAGCACAATGTTTTTTTGCTAGATCTACCTGTTTTATAAATTCATCATCAGTGAGGTTTGACGAAATATCATCTTTAGTATCAAAGTTGAATGATGCGAAATTTTGAACATTAATGAGTTTATCCACAGCATCTATATTGCTTTCTATACCGTCTGGACAATGCGCAAATATGTAGGCTTCATTTTTAAAATGATTTATCGCTATGATGTTTTGATACACTGCATAGTATAGGTCTGGTATTTCAATAGAGTCATCTTTTTTAGAAATAACGATATCTTCAAAGTACTTAACTGCGTCATAAGCAGTATAGCCAAAAATACCATTATTTATAAACTTGAAATTTTCTTCAGAATTGGAACTGAAACGTTTTGTAAACTGTTGAATTTCTTCTACAACATTTATTGATTCTGTAATGGCCATTTCAGTAAAGCTTCCGTCAGGAAAATTCTGAAATATAGCTTCATTTTCAACTTTTATTGAGGCTATTGGGTTAAAACAGATATAAGAAAAATTCTTGTGGTTTCTATGATAATCGCCACTTTCTAGTAGAATACTGTTAGGGAATTTATCGCGTACCTTGTAATAGACTGAAACTGGTGTAATCGTATCAGTTAGAATCTTTTTGTAATGGGTATGTAAATTAAATATTTTCATAAGTTTAAAAGAAAAAAGGCTTGTCGTGAATGACAAGCCTTTTAGTATTTCAATTAACACAATGGACTATTTCACGAACGTTTCGTTAGTAAAATACCACCACCATGTTTGTTGTTTTCTCATTTGATGTCAAATATAGAAATGATATATATGAATTCAAACTAATTTTTAGATTTTTAACAATCTAGAAAGATAATATTACTGATAATTCAAAATCATCATAAATAGCTTTGTCTTTCAAATCATTAAAGAAGCTAGGAGAACCATATCTTACATCAAATTTAGATCTGTCTACAATTACTTTTGCAGTTGCAGAGTTAACATCTACTACCATTGTAAAGTTTATAGGTTTAGTAATGTTCTTTATTGTTAAATCTCCAGAAACTTCATGGTTTTTAACATCTATCTTATTCACCTTAGTAATGGTGAAATTTGCTTTGCCATGTTTTTCAACACCAAAGAAATCATCAGACTTAAGATGTCCCTCTAAGTTAGTTTTTCCTTTTCCTTCCAAATCTGTAACAGTAATGGTAGTCATATCAATAACAAAGTTCCCACCAGTAAGTGTTTTTCCATCAAACTGAAGTGAACCACTTTCTAATTTTATAGTTCCTTCATGTTGTCCAGTTACTTTTTTACCTACCCATTTTACGGTACTTTGCTCAGTGTTAACTTTTTTATCAATCATTGTGGTGAATGAGAAAAATGATAGTGCTAAAATTGCTACTGTTAGTGTTTTTAAATTTTTCATTTTCGTTTAATTTTAATTATTGAGTTTTAATAAAAGGTTATTTAATTGTTTTAATTCTTTTGGATTTAGAGGTGACGTAATTTTACTTTCTGTACCATCTATCTTTGGGTCTAGTTCTTTTAAGATTTCTAGACCAGTTTTAGTAATTGAGATTTCTACTTTTCGTCTATTTTTTTTACAAGTAATACGCTTTACAAAATCTTTTTTAAGAAGCTTATCTACAAGTCTTGTAGTGTTACTCATTTTATTAATCATTCGTTCTTGAATGTCTTGTAGATTAATTGGGTTTCCCTTTTGACCTCTTAAAATTCGTAATACGTTATACTGCTCTATTGATAAATCATAAGGCTTTAATTGCAAAAGCAAAGCGTCCTTAATAATACTGTTAATATGAAATACACTAATAACCGTGGTCTTGGCATCCGATATTTTTGCAGTTGATTTTAATATATTTTCTAACTCTTTCATATACAACAATTGTATATACAAATGTATAACTATTTGTTGTTATTAAATTTAATTTTTTGTTAAAACTTAAATGGGCTTAAATTCCATGTGTAACTTTATGACATGAAAAAGCTTTTATGCATACTATTTGTCTTTGTAATAGCCTGTGATAGTCCAAAGGAATTAGAGGTATACGACCATGATGGATTAGAACCTTTGATTAATGTAACTGATGACAAAATTCATGTTGTTAATTTTTGGGCAACTTGGTGTGCACCTTGTGTAAAAGAATTACCTTACTTTGAAAAGCTTAACGAAGAGTATAAGGATAAGGATGTTGAATTACTATTGGTTAGTCTAGATTTTCCAAGACAATACGAAACGAAGTTAAAACCATTTTTAAAAGAAAAACAACTAAAGTCTAGAGTGGTTTGTTTAGACGATGTGAACCAAAACAGATGGATACCAGCCATCGATACAACATGGTCTGGTGCTTTGCCAGCAACAATCATATATAAAGGTAACAAGCGACAATTTTATGAAAAGTCTTTTACCTATGAAGAATTAGAAAAAGAAGTACAACAATTATTAAAATAGATTTATTATGAATTTTTCAAATCACGAACTCAAAAAAGCTAATAAAAATAGCGTGAGTAATACACTAAGAATATTAGCAGTATTAGTCTGCTTTGTTAGCTTAACAGCATTCACAATCAAAACAGATGATGGTGGTTATAAAGTTGGAGATATTGCAACAGACTTTTCTTTAAAAAATATAGATGGTAATATGGTATCGCTTTCAGATTACAATAACGCAAAAGGGTTTGTAGTCATTTTTACTTGTAATACATGTCCATATGCTGTTGCCTATGAAGATAGAATCGTTGATTTAGATAAAAAATATGCTTCAAAAGGGTATCCAGTAATTGCTATAATGCCAAATGATACTGATGTTAAACCTGGTGATAACATGCAAGCTATGAAAGCTAGAGCTAAAGCAAAAGATTTTACCTTTCCTTACTTGATGGATGAAGGACAGAAAATATATCCACAATATGGTGCTACAAAAACACCTCATGTGTATATCCTAGAAAAAACTACTGATGGTAATATTGTAAAATACATTGGAGCTATTGATGATAATTATCAAGATGCTGCTGCAGTTAAAACAAAATATGCCGAGAATGCAATTGATGCACTTTTAGCAGGTAAAGAAGTAGAGCAAAAAACAACTAGAGCCATAGGTTGTTCTATCAAAACAAAATAGTTAATTTACCTTTTGTAAGGGAATAAATGTTAAAATTGGAATCCGGAGTGTAACACTTCGGATTTTTTTACGTCTATATCATAAAGAAATGTTAATTTTGTTTAAACAAATTATAGTAAATGGCTGATTTGCAACAGAAAGATTGGACAAAACTACTGTCAGAAGACAATAATTCGGTGGTTTTGGATGTTAGAACATTAGATGAAGTTGAAGAATTAGGAATAATTCCTAATGCGTTGCATATTGATATATTTAAAGGTCAGGGTTTTATTGATGAGATTCAAAAGTTGGATATATCAAAAAAATACTTTGTTTACTGTAAAGCTGGTGGCAGAAGTGCGCAAGCATGTGCAATTATGAATCAGTTAGGTTTCGACAATACGTATAACCTTCTTGGCGGTTTTACCGAATGGGAAGGCGAAGTCAATCAAATATAAAATCAATCAAATCATGAAAAAATTAATATCCATCACACTATTATGCCTTTTAATGCTTATTAGTATAGGCTGTGTGGACAAAAAAGCAGACTCTAGCGATGTCAAATTAGTAACGGCAGACGAGATGAAACAAATAATTGAACTAGAAGATGTCCAAGTAGTTGATGTCAGAACAGCCTCAGAATTTGAAGCCGTACGCATCAAATCTGCACAAAATATTGACTTTAACTCACCAACGTTTGAAGAAGATATAAAAAAGCTTGACAAATCTAAGCCAGTCGTATTGTATTGTAAAGGTGGAGCCAGAAGTGCTAAATGTGCAAAAAAACTAAAGGATGAAGGTTTCGAAAAAATCTATGACTTAGAAGGTGGCTTGTCCAAATGGGAACATTCAAAAATTCTCAACATCGAGAAAAAATCATAAAGTATTTAAAACCGAACTATAAACGTTCGGTTTTTTTGTGCACTCAAGTCTTAAGGTTTTTATAAATTAGACGACTTTTAAGTAGTAAAATCAACACAACTTTTACATTTGTGTTATAACCTTATTATATGGCAATTTTAAAGCGTTTCTTTTTTGCATTACTTACCATAGTAGTAACAACAATTACTTTTGGACAAAATTATAACCCAGCGAGTTGGGAGCATACAGTTGAAAAAATTTCTGAGACCGATTACAAGGTTATTCTTACAGTGACTTTAGAAGAAGGTTATAGTATTTATTCGCAGTATGCAATTGAAGAAGATGGGTTTGCGCCTCAAACTTATTTTGAGTTTAAAAACCAAAAAGGGAATTATACTTTAGTTGGTAATACTACCGAGCCGGACACTAAGCCCAAATTTGATAAGTTGTTTGGCGAAA
Source organism: Winogradskyella sp. PC-19 (assembly GCF_002163855.1). Lineage (NCBI taxonomy): Bacteria > Pseudomonadati > Bacteroidota > Flavobacteriia > Flavobacteriales > Flavobacteriaceae > Winogradskyella > Winogradskyella sp. PC-19. Next base: position 2,654,140 of record NZ_CP019332.1, read on the forward strand.
ATGTTAAGAAGTTTAATGACCAAGCCATCTTTACACAACAAATATCTTTAATTAACCCATATTTTAATAAAGTTGTAATTAGCGCAGAGTATCAGACCTGTAATGATGAGAGATGCATTTTAGGAGATGACACTTTTAAATTTAATTTAGACGGAACTCCAGTTGAGGAAGATCTTATTGATATTGACGAACGTAGTCAAAAACTCTCTGAAGAATTAAAGTTAAACGTCACTGGTTGGGACAAATACAAAAAACAAGATATTGAAGAAAAAAGTAACCTTTCCATATTTATTTTAGGGTTTTTAGGTGGTCTTATTGCCTTACTGACACCTTGTGTGTTTCCTATGATTCCTTTGACAGTTTCGTTTTTTACAAAGAGTTCTGGCGATTCTAAGAAAGGATTGTTCAATTCTGTTTTGTATGGATTCTTTATTTTTTTAATATACTTTTTATTGAGTTTACCGTTCCATGTTTTAGATTCTTTAGACTCTGGCATATTGAATAATATTTCAACAAACTCAACACTAAATGTCATATTCTTCGCTATATTTTTAGTGTTTGCATTTTCGTTTTTCGGTTATTTTGAATTGACATTACCACAATCGTGGAGTGCGAAAATGGATGATAAAGCCAATAAGATAGGTGGAGTTATTGGTGTCTTTTTTATGGCGTTAACATTAGCAATTGTGTCATTTTCCTGTACTGGACCAATTCTAGGTGGTTTATTAGGAAGTAGCTTAGCGTCTGATGCTAGTGCCACACAACTCACAATGGGAATGAGCGGTTTTGGTTTGGCATTGGCTTTGCCTTTTACATTGTTTGCCATGTTTCCAAAATGGTTAAATTCATTACCAAAATCTGGTGGTTGGTTAAATACAGTAAAAGTGGTTTTAGGGTTTATAGAGTTGGCCTTAGCACTTAAATTCTTGTCTAATGCAGATTTAGTAGAGCATTGGGGATTATTAAAACGTGAAATTTTTATTGGTCTTTGGATTATTATCGGTATTGGCTTGATATTATACTTGTTCGGTAAAATTAAATTCCCACATGATGGACCACTACAAAAAATTGGAAAAGGTAGAATGACCACTGGTATTTTAGTTGTGGCATTCGTCATCTATTTAATTCCGGGATTGACCAATACAAAATATGCCAATTTGAAGTTATTAAGTGGTTTTCCACCACCAATGTTTTATAGTATTTATGAGAAAGCTTCTGAGTGTCCATTAGATTTAAATTGTAGTAAAGATTGGGAAGAAGGCTTGGCCAAGGCAAAAGCAGAAAACAAACCTATCTTATTAGATTTTACAGGTTGGGCATGTGTTAATTGCCGTAAGATGGAAGAGCAGGTGTGGAGCACATCAGAAGTTTACGATATTTTAAGCGAAAAATACGTAGTTATCTCATTGTATGTAGATGACAAAAAGGAGTTGCCAAAAGACGAGCAGTTCGATTATTTAAGAATAAACGGAACTGTAAAAAACATAGAAACGATTGGTGATAAATGGGGGACGTTACAGACCATAAACTTCCAAAATAATTCGCAGCCCTATTATGTGCTTTTAAATCATGACTTAGAATTACTAAATACGACAAATGCGTATGAACCCAATTCGGATGCTTATTATGAGTGGCTTAAAATTGGGTTAGATAATTTTGAAAAGAAGAAGTCTGTGTCTAATTTTAGATTTGGAAACTAAACTTCAAAATAAACGCTCTCAAAAGGTACTCTAAACCGAGGGCCATAAATACCTTTTTCATCGCGTATACCGCAACTTATAACCATATTTATTTCTGCACCACGAGGTAAGTCTAAGATTTGCTTTACTCGCAGTGTGTCACTGCCTTCCATAGGACAAGTATCATAACCAATTGCAGCCATGCTTGTCATAAAATTTTGTGCGGCTAACCCAGCACTTTTATGAGCCACAATACGCATATCACTTAAGCGTGTTTGCCTATAAATAGGTTTAAATAATCCAATAACTTGGAACACAACAAACTTTATATACCCTAAGATTCCTAGAAAGTCTGTATAGATGGTTGGTATAAGTTTACCGTAATAATTGGTTGCCATCTTTTTACGTTTCAAATCACGTTCAGATAAATCGTCCCTGTCATAAACTTTATTCAAAAAATCTATGTTTGCCTTAGCGCGTTTGCGCCATAAATCTTTACGTGCTACTACAACAACTAATTGTTTAGCGGTTTTTGCTGCACTTTGGTTAAAGCATGCTTGGGCTAAAGCTTCAAGTTTAGTTTTATTAGTTACATGATAAAATTCCCAAAGTTGTAAATTACTACTAGTTGGCGCTAATGACGCGTTAACTAAACATTGTCTTACTTTTTCGGTATCTATGTCATCTTCTTTATAAACACGTGTTGAACGTCTATAACCAATTGCTTCTGATACTGTTTTTTCCATATATGAGTTTTATGAGAATAGGAATTGGTACATTTTGTCACCTATCCAATATCCAAATCCTAAAATTATTGGGTATGCGAGAAATAGCCATACATAATCTATTATTCTTATTACAATTTCTTTTTCACCGGATGCTGTCAAAAATTCAATAAATCCGTACCAAGTCATTATGTTAAGCTTATAGGCAATAAAATTTGCGACTATAGCCGTTAACAATATAAAAATACCAATAAAATAAATTCGCATCATAACCTGTTTTTAAGAACTACAAGATAACATAGAACAACCCACTTTATGTCTTGCCCATTCTGGACGTTTTGCAAACCATTTTATGTTTTTTGGCTGCTCTGCATACGGATTTTTTAAGAGTTGAAATAACGCATCGATTAAATCGTAGTTTCCATTGTTGGCGTCGTCAATGGCGAGTTGGGCCATATAATTTCTAAGTACATATTTTGGGTTTATCAAATCCATTTTAGTTTTTCGTTCTAAATCTGAAAATTTTTCTTTTTCTAATCTAAAACTGTAGCGATCAAACCAATCACCCCATTGTTGCGCAATGGTATCAGCAACGTCATGTGACTTATAAAAGGCATCATTTACAACTTCTAAACCTTTTATACTATTATCTTTATTGAAGTTACTTAACAATCTAAAAAAGATAGTCATATCTGTTTCCGTCAGCTGAAGAATATCTTCTAAAGCTTGAATAAATTGTTGGTCCTTGGCATCATCCTCAAATAAACCTAGTTTAGATTTCATCATTGCCAGCGACTTGGTTTCAAATCCATTTTTGTAATTCTCTAATATTTTTTCCAGAGGTTCTGCGTCCTCAATTAAAGGATATAATGCGTTAGCAAGTTGGTATAAGTTCCATAATCCAATATTGGGTTGATTGGCAAAACGATAGCGTTTGTTTTGAGCATCAGTCGTGTTAGGTGTCCAACCAAAGTCAAATCCTTCTAACCAACCGTATGGGCCGTAATCTATCGTTAATCCTAAGATACTCATGTTGTCAGTATTCATAACTCCATGAACAAAACCAACGCGTTGCCAATGGATTATCATATCTAAAGTCCGCTGCATGACTTGATCAAAAAACAAAATATAGGTATCTTTTGAAGGTTTACCTAAATGCGAAAAATGATGTTTGATTGTATAATGAACAAGAGATTTTAGATTTTTATGGTCTCCACGAGCAGAAAAGATTTCAAAATTTCCAAAACGAAGAAATGATGGTGAAACTCTAGATACAATAGCACCTTTCTCGTATGCCTGATTACCATCATAAAGCATATCTCGCATCACTTGATCACCAGATAATGCTAATGATAACGCTCTTGTTGTTGGCACACCTAAATGGTGCATGGCTTCACTACATAAATATTCTCTGATAGAAGATCGTAATACCGCCAAACCATCTCCACTACGAGAATATGGTGTTTCTCCAGCACCTTTTAACTGAATCGTCCATTGCTTGTTATTATGGTTAACATCAAAAAGATTTATAGCTCGCCCATCACCTAATTGTCCAGCCCAACGTCCAAACTGATGACCACCATAGCACATGGCATAAGGATTTGTCTTTTCTAAAACCTTGTTACCTGTAACAATATTTATAAAATCTTTCGATTTTAAATCTTCATTTGTAAAACCTAAATCTTTAGAAAAATCTGTGGCAACATGTATCAACTTTGGATTAGTAGTTTTCTTGGGTGTGACATAACTAAAACATGCCTCATTTACTTGGCGTCTTGTGTTTGTTTTAATTGAGTCACCAGGCAGTTCTTCAGTAAAATTGCTTTTAATTTTTAGATTCATAATAATTTACTAAGCCACTTGTTCAAATCTTTCTCGGATGGATTTCTTAGTTTTTTTTCTCCAATAGTTATTGATGGAAAATTAAGTTTTCGATTAGTGTACAAGTTACGTAATTCTTCGGCATGAGTTTCATTTTCTTCGACATCGTAAAAAGAAAAATTAAGTTTACGACTTTCAAAAAAAGATTTGTAGTATTGGGTTTTATGGCACCTTTCGGTGCCATAAATTTTAATTTTAGTTTCCATTAAATGATTTGGATTGCTATTTAAGTTTATCCGAATGTAATTTACGGAGTTTTGCCAATTTTGGGTCAATCACAAAACCACAATATCCATATTCTGGATTGTTTTTATAAAAGTCTTGATGTTCTTTTTCTGCTTCGTAAAACGTAACTGCTTCAGATAACTCTGTTACAATAGGGTTTTCGTAATACTTAGACAATTCATCAATTACTGTCTCTGCGATTTCTTTTTGCTTGTAATTATGATAAAAAATTACAGAACGATATTGTGTTCCTCTGTCTGCTCCTTGACGATTTAATGTCGTAGGGTCATGAGTTGTCATAAAAATGACAAGGATATCTTCGTAACTAATCACATTAGCGTCAAAAGTGACTTGCACAACTTCGGCGTCACCAGTTAATCCAGAACAGACTTCTCTGTATGTTGGTCTACCCGGAGCTTTACCGCCACTATAACCGGATACTACGTTTTCTACACCTTTTATTTCTTGAAATACTGCTTCTGTACACCAAAAGCAACCGCCGCCAATAGTAGCGATTTGTAAATTTTTAGTTGTCATTAGGCAGTCTCCTTATTTAAGGTCATAGATTCTGAATTAATACAATAGCGTAATCCACTTGGTTCTGGACCATCAGGAAATATGTGTCCTAAATGTCCATCACAGGTATTACACATAACCTCTACGCGCACCATACCAAAAGATGAATCTTTTTCGTACTTAATAGCATTCTCTTTGATAGGCTGCGTAAAACTTGGCCAACCAGAACTTGAATTAAATTTTATTGTAGAATCAAATAAGGGTGTGTCACAACACACACAATTGTATTGCCCTTCGTCATAAATGCTACAAAGAGCTCCACTATGTGGGCGTTCTGTTCCTTTTTGTCTAGTAATTCTGAATTGTTCTGGAGTTAATTGCGCCATCCATTCGGCTTCAGATTTTTCAACACGCTTGTCTGGCGTTGGATTTCCGTTTACGGAAAAGTTAATTACATCTTTCCAAGTTAGCATACCTTTGGTTCCTTTCTTTCTGTGAGTTAATGTTTTATTAATTAGGTCAGAAACAACCTTACTATTGTAATCAATAAGATTAATTTTAGTCGAAGTTTTTCGGTTTCTTTTCTAGTTAATAAATATGCTTTATTTAGATGTAAAATTAGTCGAAATAACAGCTAATACCTTACGAAAGGAATTGTAAAATAAAAACTCACTATAGATCATCTCTATAGTGAGTTTTTTGTGGAGTCGGAGAGAATCGAACTCTCGTCCAAACAAGTAACCAAAGAGCTTTCTACACGTTTAGTTTTTTCTTAGTTTTCGATTGTAAGCCGATTAAAAACATTCTACTTACAACTTATCTTCTAAATCTCGAAAAGGCATTAAAGCACTACCTAATCTTAGTTAATATTTACGATGCCTCTAAATAGAACGCCATTAACCAAGGCTTTCCGGAGACATAAAGCTTGCCCACCTAGTGAGCCGAGGCTTAATCTTACTATAATTCAGATTATGCAGCTAAAGCGTAGTTATTCTCGCCGTTTAAAATTTGGTCTAGCCTTTTACGTGTTTCAATGCCATTACACGACGTGCTTACCATTTAATTAATCTCGCTGTCAAAACCAGTCGACCCCATAAATGATAAAAGGATGGCGAAGTTACAAAAAAAGTTGTGCAACCTCTTAAATCCAAGTATTTTTGAACAAAAATTATTCCAGACTAATTTATAGTCGTTTTGTCAGTAATTTAAACCTATAAGTATGAAATTCGCCATTATAAAAGAACGCAAAAATCCGCCAGATAGACGAGTGGTATTTTCACCTGAAAAATTGGCCGAAGCAAGAACACAATTTCCTAGTGCAGAATTTGTAGTAGAATCCTCAGATATCCGCATTTTCCCTGATGAAGCGTATAGAGCTTTAGGTTTTAAGGTTACTGACGATGTTTCGGATGCTGATGTTATGATTGGTGTTAAGGAAGTTCCTGTTGAAAATTTAATTCCGAATAAAAAATACTTTTACTTTTCTCATACCATAAAGAAACAACCTTACAATAGGAAGTTACTTAAAGCAATGCTAGACAGACATATTGAAATGTATGATCATGAGACTATTGTCAAAGAAAATAATGCTAGACTTATAGGCTTTGGCCGCTATGCGGGATTAGTAGGTGCCTATAATGGATTTAGAGCTTTGGGACTCAGAGACGGTTTGTTTAGCCTCCCAAAAGTAGAAACACTTGCTGACCTGAATGCAGTAAAGGCACAACTTGATAAAATCTCAGTACCTAATATAAAAATACTCTTAACAGGTACAGGCAAAGTGGCGTATGGTGCAAAAGAAATTTTGGATCATCTTAGCGTAAAACAAGTTAGTGACGCATTGTATTTGACGTCACAGTTTACTGAACCTGTTTATTGTATGGCAGATGTTATGGAATATGCCAAGCGTAAAGATGGTAAGGTAGGAGAGAAGTACGCTTTTTACAAGGATCCAAGTGAATATGAGAGTAATTTTATGGCTTACGCTAAAGAAACCGAATATTTTATTGCTGGGCATTTTTATGGGAATAATGCACCGTATTTGTTTACTAGAGATGACGCAAAACACCCAGAGTTTAGAATTAATTTGGTAGCAGATATCTCTTGTGATATCGATGGTCCAGTGGCAAGTACAATTAGACCATCTACTATTGCAGAGCCTTTTTATGGTTATAATCCAGAAACCGAGGCCGAAACTACTTTTAATAATAGCAATGCAATAACTGTAATGGCAGTAGATAATTTACCTTGTGAATTACCAAAGGACGCTAGCGAAGGTTTTGGTGAAGCATTTTTAGAGCATGTGATTCCTGCATTTTTTGATGAGGACCAGAATCGTGTATTAGAACGTGCGTTGATAACAACAAGCAAAGGAGAACTTACCAAACGTTTTTCTTATTTACAGGATTATGTAGAAGGTAGGGAATAGATTTTCTTAAACATTGAGTAAACTATAAATAAAAATCCTCCGAATCCAAAAGTAAATAACCAAACTTCGGAATGTTCAAAAGGATGAAAAAGCATTTTCATTACATCTAATATTAACTTATTAGGATTGCTAAGTATTTCCCAAGAATTGTATCTAAGAAATCGCCCTAGATATACACCAAATCCGCATAAGAATATTACTGTCGTCATAATTATACTTCCATAAGACTTATTGAGGTACTGTTTTAATAAAGTCGTCATTTCGTTTAGGGATAAAAAGAAAAGTAACATTCCAGTAATAGCAAAGGACGAAATTACCAATATATCTAACCAGAGCATATGAGTTGTGCTCACTTTAAGGTGCAATAAGTCTGTAATGATATAAGGTGCATTTGGTAAAAAGAGTAGCCAAATACAAAAACCAAAACTTAGTTTTATTTTAGTCAGTTTTATCCGGCTTAAATACATTGTTATGGCATAAGGAATAATAGCTAAAAAAACATTCCAAACTAGAAATAAGTAAAAGAATGATTTATTCAGTTTTATTCTAATCATAAGTAGAACAAAACTCATTACCAATGCGGAGAAGAGCATGTATAAGTTTTCAAATTTGTGAATTATAAGTGTTTTTAATGTTTTCATATGTCACTGTTTATAGGTTTATTATAATTTGTTTCGATATGCAGAATTGTTAAGACTCCTGATGTGTATGCTATTATATCAGTAAACTGAAATGTAGTGCCAAAAACAAGTTTTGCAATTTTATTGTTTCCTAGATTGAAAAACTCTAAAACCGGCCAGAGTTGAAATAATTCAATACTAAATGAAATTATTAGTACAATAATGGCCGCTGTCCAAACTCTTATATTAATTATACTTTTTAAGCCTGTATATAATAGAATAACTACGAGGTAATCACCAAAAGTATGTCTTATAAACCCTGTTTTTAGGTATAGAGCAATACAGAATTCAATAGCGAAAAATAGTAATGCTAAGATGAAGTACGTTTTGTTGAATTGAAGATTCATAATAAAAATTTATGCCCTGGAAATGTTGCTATCATATAGAAATATAGAATCGCGATAGGGATATTTATGAGCATTGTTATAATAGTTTTTAGTGCTTCTAAACGATCGATTCTGTTAAGAATTGCTGCCCCAATAATAACAGTTAGTATGACTGTGTTTGTAATTATTGCAGCAATGACAAAGAGAAATGCTAGAAATACACTTACAACAGATTCACCATAATAGAGGTAGAGCGATAAGAAAATAGTACCAATGACAAAGCTGACTAAAGCAATTGTTTTTCCTGTATTGTTGATGTTGTTTTTCATTTTAAGAGCTTTTATTAAACCTCGTTCATTTCGATAAATTGAAAGCGGAACGAGGTCAAACCACCAACTAATTAATCGTTATGCCAATCTATTTTACGGGATACAAACATTACTGATGCTAAGATGAGAAAGAGTCCAATGCTACCTACTAAAAGTGCATAGTTTTCTAACTGAATAATTACATAAATAAATGCATAAAGTGCAGATAGCGAAACACCTATAAATGCTGAGAATTTTAGACTTTTTAATATAGATTTAGAGTAAATGGTAATCAATGTCACAACTGAAACACCAGCTACTAAATACGCCTTTAAGAAATTACTATGCTCTGATATAGAAACTAGTAATGTATAGAACATGGTTAAGGCTAAACCAATCATTAGATACTGAAATGGATGAATATGTATTTTACTCATGGTTTGTATTAAGAAAAAAATTAAAAATGTTAGACCAATTACTAAAAACCCATATTTGGCAGAGCGCTCACTTTTTTGATATTCATCTACTAAAACGACGAATTTTGTCCCAAACCCAAACTGTGTTAAATTGGGGATTTTATTTAAATACAATTGTGAAAATGCCCGGTTAATTGATAAGACTTTCCAATTGACTTTAAATCCTTCCTCAGTAATACTTCTTGTTTCGTCATCTGGAGAGTATGCTCCTATAAAGCCCGGATCAGCCCAATTTGATGTCATAGACATGGTTGAGGTTTTTCCAACTGGAATCATTTGTATTTGCTCGCTCCCATCATAAGAGACTTGCATATTAAATGAAAAAGTATCTTTTAGAATATCTTGATTTATGAATCCTGTTTCTAACTCATCTAAGCGGTTTTTATAATTGTTATTATCACTAAAATTGGTATCGAAATTATATGGCGTGTCATTTAACTTTACCATCATTTCGGTTTTTATGCCTTTTACGTTTGTGGTTTTAAAGATTAGCGTCGCTTTATCCCAAACAACATCCTCGTTTTTAATGTCTTTAGATTTTAAATCAGGTGCTTTATATTCGCCATTAATGTTGAAATCTGAAGTAAATACAGCGGATTCAAAATTCCCTAGATACATTGATTTTGATTTTACATCCGTTTTGACATCTAGTTTTTCTGGGAATAGATACGCATAGTTTATTTGTGTTTCTGTTTCTTTAAAATAAGTCTTTGACTTTTGGTTATAAGTTGTTTTTTCTGAATAAGTCTTGTATGGTAATTTTAAAACTGGGCCATAAATTAAGACATCACTTCCCCATTTGTCATTGATTTCATTTACCACATCTGTTTGTCTATAGGAGCGCTCTCTAATAAGACTATTTATGTATGATAACGGAATAAGCAATACAATTACCAAAAAACCGACCATAAGCATTCTTGCAGTAATCGATGTTTTTAACCAATACGTAAATCTGTTAGACTGTTGTTTTTCTTGTTGAGGTGTTCTAGACTGTTCCATGGATTTAAAAGTTTAAGACGTTATTATTTATGTTTTGTATTTGATATTTTGAGAATATAGATGTCCGTAAATCGTCAATAGGTATACATAGAAGTTTCTTGTAGTCAAATTGATGGAATGCGTTTGCCGATTTACCTATTTTATAAGACTTGTAATAGTATTTGTAATAATCAGGTAGAATTGCAACGCCAAGTATAATGGCACCATAGAGGTAAGGACTGCGTTTTCCATTACCATAACACAGGAATTGTAAGGCGATTTCGTCTTGTACTTTTGTGCTGTAGTCGCATAGTACATGATAGCAATCATGACGCTCTACTTTCGGTATAAGTTCAAAATTATTTGAAGTTAAAAAGTCTCCGAGATGCCAACCAAACGTATATTGTGGGTAATCTAGAAGTTGAGTTTTAGAAATCCCCCAAGCATCGTGATTTTTGAACATAGACGTATATATACGTTGCGAATGTTTAAATAGAAATATGATAAATTGTTTTCTGATTTTTTTCATTTTAAAAGTACTTTGAAATACAAAGTAAATACGCAAAAAAAATGTTTTTGGATTTTTACTCTGTCTTTTTTATTAATTTTTCTAGGGCATTAATATGTTTTTTAAATTCAGATTTACCAAGTTTTGAAGCACTATAACGTGTATTTGGTTTTTTACCTATAAATTGTTTTTCGATTAAAATATACTCAGCCTTTTCTAAAGCTTTGGTATGGCTCGCTAGATTACCGTCTGTAGCTCCAAGCAATTCTTTTAGCGTATTAAAATCTGCATACTCATTTACCATAAGTACAGACATGATACCTAATCGAATACGATGGTCAAAGAGTTTGTTTATGTTGGTGATTATGCTCAATTTTTAATTTTCAGGGTTCAATATTCAGTTTTGCTTTATTTTTTCAAGACTTTTCGGGATACATCTTTTACTAATATCACACCAAGAATTAACAGAGTTATGCATATGATAAGCGTTATAGTGTTGCCAATAATTGGTAGTACATTGAAATCAATACACTCTAACTCGCCTAGTTTTTTTCCTCTATAGAAGGCGATATAAAGCGAAAGTAACAAAAGTAAATAACCAAGATATTTTTTAAAGTTTGAATTCATCTTCACTGTTATTTTAACTTCCTGCAATTGGTGAGCCAAAAATACCTACCGCCATTTCTGCCCACAAAAGTAGTAATACAAAAAGTATGATTACGATAAAAATTGTTTTATGATTCTTATTGCTAAATAATCGTAAAGAAGTTTCTATTGCAATAGATGTTAGAATTAATAAAACACCAGCTACAATAAAATCTGTTAATTGCCAATTGATTTCATCTGTATATTGCATCGCAATTAATGGAAGTAATAATACAAGTAAAATACAAGTAATATATACCGAAAATCTTTTTTGAATATTCATATTATTTGTTTTTAATATCATACTTAAAATGCATCCATGTTCCGTAGACAATATGCATAATTCCGAAACCAATTACCCAAAGCCAAAAACCATAACCAGGAAATAAAGCTGCAATTAGTCCTAATATAATTTCGATATAGCCTAAATATTTAATATCACCAATACTATATTTTGAGGCATTTACTAGAGCTAAGCCATAGAAAATCAGCATTAATCCACCTGTTTGTCCGTATCGACCTTGACTTAAAATAATTAGGCAATATAAACCTCCAACTACAAGGGGAATCAAGAAATTAAACAACAAACGCTTTGATGAACTGTCCCATATTTTTTCATTATTCTTTTTTGCTTTTCTTGTAGTAAGTATTATTCCTGTGACTATACTAAATAAAGCAACTAGAAATAAAATTAGCATAGCTGTTCTAAATACCCAACCATCCAAATATAATTCACTATTACTGTAAGTTGTAACTAGCCAAAACGCTGTAAAAGCTCCAATTAAAGCATATATGCCTGCCATGATACCGGATAGGCCACTTAAGGATATAAACCTCGAGGATTTATTCATTAGGTTTTTAATCTCACTAATGTCTTTTAGATATTCTTCGTTGCTCATAATTAAAGTACTTTGAAATACAAAGTAAAATAAAACAATTCATTTCACAAAATTTTAAATGAATATAATTAGCGTTTTAATGTGAAGTGACCGTGATGTACTTTACCGTTTTGTCTAACGACCCTAAACCAGTAGTCAGATGTAGGCATTTTTACACCATCGGATGTTCCGTCCCAACCGCGGTCATAATAGCTCATTGTTTCGAGTAACTTACCGTATCTATTAAAAATTTGAATTTCAATATCCTCTTCTCTAAAATTATTTATTACACGCCAATAGTCGTGTCTTCCATCTCCGTTAGGAGTAAAAAATTTATCATAGTAAAGTAAAAACAAAGTTTCACTTTCTATTGTTTTTTGACAATCTACATCTCTCACATATACTTTATAGTCTTCTTTAAATGGTAAATTTTTAAGTATAGGTGATTCTTGAAAGTTAATACCATCAGCTGAAAATTCGTAATTACCTGTTCTGTCTAAAATAACTTCTATAGAGTTGTGATATTGACTCCAGTCAATTACCTTAATTTCTAATATTTCAGGCAATTCATCACCAACTCTAACTGAAATTCTTGCTTGCGCTTCACATGTGAAATCACCGAAATCTTTTACTACTGTTAATGTATAAATTCCAGGAGTAAAAACCTGGATGTTTTGTGTCATCTCACCATTAGACCATGCATAGCTTAAAAAATCATCTGGGGCTTCTAATATAAGACCAGCTCTATCATTGCATATATATTGAATTTCAGGTATATTAAGGTCTATATATTCTGGAGTAATTATCTCAAAACTTTTTATATCATAGCATTGTGGATTAATTAAGTTTTGCACTCTTACCCAGATGGTTTTTGTGCCAATTTCTGGAATAATTTCAAATTCTTCACTACTTAATGTTAATGCGTCATTTTCAGAAAGAAAATAAGATACTTTAAAGGCGCTTGAATCCAATTCGCTCAAAATATCTAAATCATAATTTGAAAAATAAATAGTAGTATTTTCCGAGCATATATAAATATCTGCCGGTTGATTTATTACCGGAGATGCATAAATGGTGACATCTTTTGTGTCTGAATAAAATATAGTGTTTGTGTCGTTATCAATAGCTTCTACAGTTACTGTATATGTGCCTGGAGCATTATAGGTATGAAAAACGTTTTCACCATTTGCGATAGAGCCGTCGCCTAAGTCCCATCTATATGTAGGATCTCTTAACGAGGATGTATAATAAAATTCCATAGCTTCACCTTCACATATATTTTTATAAGAAATGCCTTCTGGGTATTTTGGAGGTAAAAATGTTGGTAAATCTAATAGATTAGAACCAGATAGATTTAGAACATTGGATTGGTAATCGCAATCTAAACCTAAAACATTTGGTTCTTTTATTGATCCTATATATTCGTCGCCTCTCTTTATGCTAAAAATTTGGCCATCAGGTCCACGTTTTAAGTACGGAAAAGGAGCTGCTTCAATTATAGTTACAGGTGAGGGAATGTTTTCTAAGTTAGATAAATCGTACTGTTTTATGGCTCCACCAACGTAAGCTGAATAAAACACCTTACTGTTAGACGAAAACTCTATACCCGATGAAGGTATACTAGCCATCGGCTCTGTAGGTTCGCTGTCTTCAAAAATTAAATTAAGTCTTCCGTTTAAGTTATTGAAACTTGATAAAAGGACTTTACTAGTAAAGCCACCACTTTCCTCTGCAAATAAAGGAAAACCAGTGACAATTAGTTTGTTGTCTGGTGAAACTTCCATATTACCAAACTTAATTGCACTACCATTAACAAAGCTAAAACCAGCTTGTGAGGTAACTGGGCTAGAAGATATACCATTTTCTGTTATTAAATAGGCATAATAACGACTTTTCCGGATGCATATTAACCAAGCATCAATGCCATTTGCATGCTGAGCAATAACCATATGTTGACCAGTATCGTTGGCCATTAGGATGTGTTTTTTATCTGGGACTAATCCTCCACGACCATTATTCATAGACATATCTACAACCGTGTAAGTGAGTCTATTTTTAATACCATCCATTATTGTAATAAAAACATAATATCTGTCAGCGTTACTTGGATCGCGTGCAACAGCAGCTTGTGATTCCCTGAAAGCATATTCATCTGTTGGAGAGTTTAGAAGATTTTCATGAAATTTGTTTTTAAAAGTTCTTCCATCTGAATAAAACAAAAGATTTCCTTTATCATCAGTAGCACAAATAAGATTGTCTGGGCCTTCAATAATTCCAAGAAAGACATTACGTGGTATGTTGTTATCACTTAAGTTTTCATAACTACCACCAGTATAACGCATACCCGCTAATTGCCCAAAGTACCAGAAGTCTCTTTCGCCTTGTCCATGTATGTTACTAATAGACAAAAATGCCAAAAAAATAAGTAATTGTATGCCCTGTGTGTTTTTTAACAAGCGTTAGAATTGGTTTGGTTAATTTGTGTTTAAAATATATTGTTATGTATCAAAAATTGTACCATTGTAAAAAGATAGTTTACTGTATATTATTGATAATTAGAAGATGGAGTTCTTTTTAGTTTTAAAGTTTTTTAACTAAATTTAGAATCTAACTAAAAAATCTAAAACTAATGATGTCTTTACTTTTAACAATAGCTTGTATTACAGGTGGAATTCTATTAGGCCTTGCAACACTAGATAAATGGGATGGCGAAGCTAACTTTTTCAATAAAATAGCAGGATATTTAGTGCCATTTCAAACAGTAATAGGCGGTGCTTTGATTTTCTTTGGTATATGGAATTTTTGGGGAAATCTACTTTACACGGCTGTTGAGCTTATCGGAGGCTTATTATTAATAACTCATGTTATTAAAGTTGAGTCAATTAAAAAAATATCGGCTAAACTTATGCCATTTAAGGCTATAGTTGGAATTGCTTTATTAGTAGTTGGTATTTTGAGATTATTTTAATTTCAGTATTATGAATTTTTGTAGCATGTAACTAATCCATATCAAAAGCATAGGTAATAAAATATCTAAAAATCTTGGATAGCTAGATAGCAGGCTAACGCCACCAATATAAATGATTATAAAACTTCCTAAAAAATAAAAAATAGGTTTTATTTTTTTAGAATGTTTTAAGGTCAACAACACTGTTATTACTGTAAGAAATAATAAGACACCCTTAAACATTGTATTTATAAAAACACTTTTGGATGGTTTGTATTCAGTTGAATATGGTGAGTTAAAAAATAAACGGTTTAAATTATACATCCAATTTTTAAAAAATTTAAACTTATTATTTTTTATGTTTTCTATAGCCTTTTCTTTCAGCGCAATATCCTTATCAACAGGATGAAGGTTTTGTATGGAGTTAACAAAACTACCATGATTTTTATAGAGTTTGGGTTTTTCTTTTAGGGTAGTGAAGGAGTGCCAGTCACCATATTCATCTTCATAAGGCGTACTCATCCAATATAAACTCATACCTCCAGAATCTCCAAAATATAACAATTTGTTTGTTAGAGAATAAGTGTAGGCTAGATAAGGTGTAGTAAAACTAAAACTTAAAAATAATAGAATGGCATATTTTCTTGAGGTCTTATGAGATTTTTTATTAAATAAAAATGGAATTGTAATTGCAAATAATGCCATAACTACATAGGCAAAAATAATTTTTGTTAAGACCAAATAGCCTAAAGAGAAGGCTGCAAGCCATTTGTTTTTATTTGAGTTTTTATTCGAATAAAGTAATAGGTTGTATGAAAACAAACTAGTTAAGAAGAAGCATAAAGCTTCAGTAAGTATAAATGGTATTGCTTGAGCTAAAAAAGGATAATACAATCCTAAAATCAACGCTACATAAATAGCTTTTTTCTCTGGTATTAAAAGCTTTAGTGTTTTAAAAAAAAGAGTGATGCCAAAATATAAAAATAAAGCATTACATAATTTAGGAATCAAATAAGAACAATTAAAGAACTCAAATATTGTTAAGAAAATAGGATAGCCTGGACCATTCCACAAAAAATCATAGTCGTATGAAGTATGCGCATAGTAACCGTTTAAAAGATTATTTGCGTACCTTAAATAATCATCTTCATCACCAACTAAAATATTCTTTGATTTTACAATACATATAAGAAGATATACTAATAGTAGTGGTATAAATTTTAGATAATCATTTAGAAGCAAAATTTTTTTCATTTAAGATAGGTTATATTTTAGGATACACCATATTGCTCTAAATCCATCTTTCCAGTTTATTTTTTTTCCTTCTTTATAAGTTCTGCCGTAGTATGAAATTCCGACTTCGTATATTCTAATGTCTTCAATTTTAGCAATTTTTGCTGTGACTTCAGGCTCAAAACCAAAACGTTTTTCCTTTAATTTTAAGCTTTTTAGTATGTCTGCTTTAAATAATTTATAGCAGGTTTCCATATCAGTTAAGTTAAGGTTGCTAAAGGCATTGGATAGGAATGTCAAAAATTTATTTCCGATAGAATGCCAGAAAAATAAAATTCTGTGTGGATTGTTACCAACAAATCGAGAGCCATATACTACGTCAGCATGACCATTTTCAATTGGTCTTAGTAACACATTATATTCGGCTGGGTCGTATTCTAAATCTGCATCTTGAATTATTATGTAATCACCAGTGGCATGTGTGATACCTGTATGTATTGCAGCGCCTTTCCCTTTGTTTTTATTATGTTTAAAGTATGCTATGTTTAATTCTGGATTATCTTTAATATACTGATCAATGATTTGTTGCGTATTATCTGTAGAAAAGTCATCGATTATAAGAATAGATTTTTCGATATTAAAATCTAATTCAACAGCTTTCAATTTATCTAAAATTAGATGAATTGTTTTTGCTTCGTTGTAAGCAGGTACAATAATAGATATTACTTTAGCCATGTAAGTTTGTAGAATGAAATTCAAATATAAACTAATATATCAAACCCTTAGAGAGATAAAATGAATCCAGCTGAAAATTATATTCTGAGTCAAGAAGAACCTTTTAAAAGTATTTTGCTTCAACTTCAAAGTGTTATTGAAGCCTATGCATCAAATACAGAGTTATTGTTTAAGTGGCGCATCCCATTTTATTATTGTAATGGTATTCCTTTATGTTATCTTAATCAATCTAAAGATTATGTAGATTTAGCATTTTGGCATGGCGACAAAATAAAAAAGTATAGAGAGCATTTTGTGACCACAAACAGAAAATCTGTGACATCTTTGCGCTTTAAATCTGTTGAAGATATTAATGATGAGGTTATAGCTTACGTTATCCAAGAACAATTACGGATTAATATTAATCCATTTAAATTGACAAGAATCGGTAAGGCTAAAAACTAGTTACTACTTTTCTAATCTTAGTCAAGTTAGTCAATAGACTTTCTAGGTTATCTAAGTGTAACATATTAGCGCCATCACTTTTAGCGTTTGCTGGGTCAAAGTGAGTTTCTATGAATAAGCCGTCAACATTATTTACAACACCAGCACGAGCTATTGTTTCAATCATATCTGGTCTTCCACCAGTAACACCAACACTTTGATTAGGCTGTTGTAACGAATGCGTAACATCTAAAACCGTTGGCGCATATTCCCGCATGGTTGGGATACCTCTAAAATCTACAATCATATCTTGGTAACCAAACATGGTTCCTCTATCTGTAATCCAGGCATTTTCATTACCAGCATCTTTCACTTTTTGCACAGCATGTTTCATAGCTTCAGGACTCATAAATTGTCCTTTTTTTAGGTTAACAACTTTACCAGTTTTTGCAGCCGCAACTACCAAATCTGTTTGTCTAACTAAAAAGGCAGGTATTTGCAATACGTCTACATACTCTGCAGCCATTGCTGCATCAGAAGCCTCATGAATATCGGTTACAGTTGGCACATTAAAAGTTTCTGATACCTTCCTTAAGATTTTAAGCGCTTTTTCATTTCCAATACCAGTAAAACTGTCAATTCTACTTCGGTTAGCTTTTTTAAAACTCCCTTTAAAAACGTATGGAATTTCTAACTTATCAGTAATTGTAATGACTTTTTCAGCGATACGTAACGCCATGTCTTCACCTTCAATGGCACACGGGCCACAAAGCAAAAAGAAGTTATTAGAATTTGCATGTTTAATATTCGGAATATTTTGAAGTGCCATCCTTTGAAAACGTTTATAAATTTACGCTGCAAATATACCATAAGTTTCGGGTTATAAAATCGTAATTATGTGCACTTCTTAGTTTAAAAATCGTAAAAGAGATGTCGTAACAATTAACTAACCTAAAATCCAATAAATAAGCGTACATTTGCACGCTTAAAAATAGCACCTATTATGGCTACAATTAAAAATATTGCGATTATCGCACACGTTGACCACGGTAAAACAACCTTGGTAGATAAAATCATGTATCACTGTCAGTTATTTCGTGAAAACGAGAATACAGGAGATTTAATCTTAGATAATAATGATTTAGAACGTGAAAGAGGAATTACAATTACCTCAAAAAACGTTTCAGTTGTTTATAGAGATACTAAAATCAATATTATAGACACACCTGGTCACGCCGATTTTGGAGGAGAAGTAGAGCGTGTATTAAATATGGCCGATGGTGTTTTGTTATTAGTCGATGCCTTTGAAGGACCAATGCCACAAACACGTTTTGTTTTACAAAAAGCAATTGATTTAGGGTTGAAGCCTTGTGTAGTGGTTAATAAAGTAGATAAAGAAAATTGTACACCAGACGAAGTACACGAAAAGGTATTTGATTTGATGTTTGAGCTTGGTGCAGAAGAGTGGCAGTTAGATTTCCCTGCCGTTTATGGTTCGGCAAAAAATAACTGGATGAGTGATGACTGGCAAAATGAAACTGAAAACATTGAGCCATTATTAGATATGGTGATTGAACATATTCCTGAGCCAAAAATTGAAGAAGGAACAACACAGATGTTAATTACATCATTAGACTTCTCTTCATTTACAGGACGAATTGCTATTGGACGTTTGACAAGAGGAAACTTAAAGGTGAATCAACAAATCTCTTTAGTAAAGCGTGATGGGTCAATCGTAAAATCTAAAATTAAAGAATTACATACTTTTGAAGGTCTTGGTCGTAAAAAGGTTGAAGAAGTTCAAACAGGAGATATTTGTGCCATTGTAGGCTTAGAAGGTTTCGAAATTGGTGATACTGTTGCTGATATCGAGAATCCTGAAGGTCTAAAGACTATTGCTATTGATGAGCCAACAATGAGTATGTTGTTTACTATTAATGATAGTCCTTTCTTTGGTAAAGACGGAAAGTTCGTAACATCACGTCATATCAAAGACCGTTTAATGAAGGAGCTTGAGAAAAACCTAGCACTTAGAGTTGAAGAAACTGATAGTGCAGATAAGTTTATGGTTTTTGGTCGTGGTGTATTACACTTATCGGTTTTAATAGAGACAATGCGTCGTGAAGGTTATGAACTTCAAATTGGACAACCACAAGTAATTATCAAAGAAGTTGATGGTGTTAAATGTGAGCCTTTTGAAGAAATGACGATTGATTTACCAGAGCATGTTTCTGGTAAAGCTATCGAAATGGTTACCATGCGTAAAGGAGAAATGCTAAGTATGGAAGCAAAAGGCGAACGTATGGTTTGTGAGTTTGTAGTGCCATCTCGTGGTATCATTGGATTAAGAAATCAATTATTAACTGCAACTGCAGGTGAGGCTATTATGGCGCACCGTTTTGTTGATTATAGACCTTTAAAAGGTGGGATTCCAGAAAGACAAAATGGGTCTTTAGTATCTATGGAAAACGGAAGTGCAATTCCTTATTCTATTGACAAATTGCAAGATAGAGGTAAGTTTTTTGTTGATCCAGGTGAAGATATATACGAAGGTCAAGTTATTGGAGAAAATTCTCGTGGTGATGATATGACAGTTAACGTTACAAAGACTAAGAAGTTAAGTAATGTTCGTTCATCAGGTGCAGATGATAAAGCTAAGATTGTGCCAGCTATAAAATTTTCTTTAGAAGAGGCTTTAGAATATATTCAGAAAGATGAGTATGTTGAGGTTACACC
The DNA here is from genome assembly GCF_002163855.1 of Winogradskyella sp. PC-19. Classification (NCBI taxonomy): domain Bacteria; kingdom Pseudomonadati; phylum Bacteroidota; class Flavobacteriia; order Flavobacteriales; family Flavobacteriaceae; genus Winogradskyella; species Winogradskyella sp. PC-19. The sequence continues at coordinate 2,674,467 of NZ_CP019332.1, forward strand.
AAATCACTTAAGATTACGTAAAATTTTCTTGAAAGATGTTGATCGTAAGCGAAACAAAATTCACTAGAATATTTTAATATATAATTTTTGAAAAGAGAAATATTGAAAAATATTTCTCTTTTTTGATAATAAAATTAACCCTTATGGAATTATTCGGAATAACAGGAACTGAATATGTAGGCTATTTAGCATCTTTTATGGTGTTACTATCTTTCACCATGAAAGATGTCAAAAGATTGCGACTGGTTAATATGTCTGGTTGTGTACTTTTTATTATTTATGGTTTTTTAATGCCTACGCTTCGAATAGGATTACCTATAATTATTGCAAATGCTGCAATCTTAATGGTAAACATTTACTATCTAATAAGGCCAGCTAAACAGTAATCTATTAAATTTTATAGAGTTAAGTTTGAAGTTGAAGGCTTAAACAATTAGATTTGCTGAAAACCCATATAAGTTAGCTCTTAATTGAAGAAATTTAACAATTACATTAATACCAACGTTTTATTCAACGTAGCTAATCTTAATTCTTTTATATTAGGAGTTCGAATTATAGCAGGTATACTCACTTCAAAGTTTATCGCTATTTTCATTGGTGCTGAAGGTTTAGCACATATTGGAAATCTTTCTAGTTTTTTAAAAGCAATTCAATCATTTTCGGCATTAGGCTTTTATAAAGGTCTTGTAAAATATATTGCAGAATTTAAAGAGGATAATAAAAGACTTAGTGAAGTACTTTCAACTTCTTTTTATATAGGATTTCTAAGTACTATGATATCTGCACTGCTTTGTTATTATTTTGCTGCGCATATTAATACGTTCTTATTTGGTACAGCAGATTACACTTATGCTATTGAGATTTTAGCTTTTGTATTGCCTTTGTATTCGCTTAACGCATTCTGTTTTGCAATAATGAATGGTTATTCCAAGTATAAGTTTTTGTTGGTGATTAGCCTTATAGGACAAATAGGAGGACTTTTAATAACATTATTGCTTATTTGGCAAGACAGAATAGATGGTGCGTTAATTGCGATAGCTATAACTCCTGGATTAGTCTTTTTAATTACACTAGTAGGAATTCTTTTTAGAACAAGTTTAGTTCCGTTTGTAAAGATTACGAGAGTGTCAGCTCAGATGCTTAATAAACTCAGTCCATATTCGGTCATGGCATTGACTAGTGCTGTTGCTTTACCTTTAGTTATGATTTTTATAAGAAATTATATCACTTCTGAAATTGGCTTGCAAGAAACTGGATATTGGGAAGCAATGAATCGTATTTCTGATTATTATTTAATGTTTGTTAACTCATTAATAGCTTTATACTTAGTTCCAAAACTTACAAAAATAGACACCAAAAAAGATTTTAGAAAAGAGGTAATTAACTTCTATAAAAATCTTATGCCTTATTTTGCTGCATTACTTGTTGTGTTATACCTTACAAGAAAAATAGTCTTGAGGCTTGTTTTTTCTGAAGAATTCTTACCTGCAAGTGACTTATTTTTATGGCAAATTTCAGGAGATTTTATTAGAGTATTAGCTATGGTGATTGCATATCAGTTTTTAGCAAAAAAGATGTTTAGCCATTTTATAATATTAGAAATCTTTCTTTTTGTTACACTTTATTTTTCCAGTGTATATTTAATCGATGTTTTTGGATTAGAAGGTGCTGTTATGGGGCATTTCTTTACACACTTATTACACTTTGGGATTGTAATTTTAATATTCAGTAGTTCGCTGTTTGGAATTATACAAGATGACACAGTATAGATTAATCATTCGGTTTTAAATGATTGATAATATTGTATATTACTAATTATTAGAAATTTGTAAATGAAATTTAGGATTTTTAATTCCAATCATCTTATCAAGGCCTCTTATTTTAATGCCATAATAGTGCTTGTTAGAGCTATTTCTGGGATAATTACCTCAAAAATAATCGCTTTATTTCTTGGGCCAAGTGGACTAGCACTACTCGGAAATCTAAGGAGTTTTACACAAACAGCTTCAAGTTTTACAGCAGAAGGTTATCATAATGCCACAATCCGTTATGTTGCAGAATACAATGAAGATGAGCTTAAAAGAAGTAAGACTATTGCTACTGTATTTCAATTAAGTATAGGATTAGCTTTATTAATAGGTATAATCCTCTGGGTATTTTCGTCGATTTGGAGTAGTGTTTTATTTAAAACTGAATCTTATGCATATGTCATTAAAACCTTAGCAATAGGCTTACCTTTTTTTTCTTATAACTTGCTAGTTATATATGTGCTTAACGGAATGGAGCGCTATAAAAAATTGGTTATAGTAAATTCCATTTTGAGTATAGGCAATATGCTTATTACTGTTTTTTTTACCATTAAATTTGGTTTACAAGGAGCTTTAATAGGTATTATTATAGGCCCAATAATTGTTTTTATTATTAATTTTTTTGCTCTAAGAGAAAAGCGAATTATCCTTTTTTATGCTTTTAAGTTTGAATTATTTTCAATTAAAGCATTAAAGAATATTAGTATTTATTTTTTAATGGCCGCATACTCTACAGTAGTAGTATCAATAACTTTTTTATTAATAAGAAATCTTATTATAGAAAATTTGAGTGTAGAAGAAGCTGGTTATTGGGAGGCTATGAATAGAATATCATCATTTTATTTAATGTTTTTCATCAGCTTAACCTCTTTTTATCTATTACCGCGTTTATCAAAAACAAATAGTTTTGAAATTTTTAAAAAAGAAGTTAAAAGCTTTTATATATTAATTATACCATTAATAATAATTGCATTTACGTTAATTTATTTTCTTCGTTATTTTTTATTAAACTTTCTTTTAAGTGAAGAATTTATTCCAACCTCTGAGTTGTTTTTTTGGAGACTCATTGGTGATTTTATTAATGTTATGGCAATAGTTTTAGTAAAGCAATTTCATGCCAAACTTCTTTTTAAATCATATTTATTTACTAATGGTCTTTTGAGTCTAATGTATTTTTGTTTGAGTTATTTTTTTATAGATATATACGGCTTAGTTGGAGTAGTAAAGGCTTATGCTTTTAGTTATATGGTTTATTTACCAATAGTGATTTTTTTTATTTATAATTATTACAAGCAAAATAAAAATAATTTAGTGTGAGAGATTACTTAAATGTTTATTTAAAACCTAGTATTGCTTTATTGCTTTACCCGATACTTTTATCTCTAATATTAGAAATAACAATACATGAAATAGAATTTTCAACATTTTTAAACTTTGCTGAAAATTTGTTATTCGCAGCTGCTATTTTGATAATAGTAGGCCAGCTTTCATATTTTAAATATGGAAAAAGATTTGCTAATTTTTTAATTTGCTCATTTTATTTAATGTTGCTAATTGAGACTGGTTTGTATCTATTGTTTCAGACTAGGTTTAATGCCTCATACATATATGTAATACTAAATACAAATTATAACGAAGTTAGAGAGTTCAGTATCGTCTATTATAACAAGAATTTACTCTGGTTACTTCTGTTTATTATACCCTTATTTCCGATTTTTAAAAAGCAAATTTTTAAAAAAGTAAATCTCATATCAAAAAAAATTAGGCCAAATTTTATAGCTATACTCATTGTGTTATTGTTTTTAAAATTTAGTGGACTCATAGTTTATAATTTACCTTATATAACTATTAAGTCTTACATGCAATACAGTGCTCAGATAGAAGCGATTAATAAGTCAATCAATTCTAAAATTAAACTTGAAACAAAAATAAAAACTGATAATGATGCAATTGTAGTTGTTATAGGTGAGTCTGCAAACAGAAAGCATATGCAGGTTTATGGTTACCACCGTAAAACAAGCCCAAACTTAAAAGCATTATCAGAATCATTAGTTGTTTACGATGATGTAATTAGTTCACATGCTTATACAACGGGTTCTATTAATGATATTTTCACCCTTTCTAATTACGAAAATCCTAATGCAGTAACAACACTGATTAACTATGTTAAAAGTGCTGGATTTAAAGTCATATGGTTATCAAATCACAGAGCAGTTGGTGTTCATGATAATTTGGTTTCCAGATTAGCGTCTTCATCTGACGAAACACTATTTTTAAATTACAATGATTATCGAAAAAACACTTTACACGACGAGGTTTTATTACCAAAGGTTAGGAATAAGTTATCTGAAAAAGGAAAAAAAGTAATATTTGTTCATTTAGTAGGAAGTCATTATGCATATAACAAGAGATATCCGGAAAGTTTTAATAAATTTCAATCAGAAGAAAAGAGTAGTAAAAATGAGATTATTGATACTTATGATAATTCAGTTTTATATACTGACTTTATTCTCAGCGAGATAATAGAATCTGTAAAAAAATTAAATCAAAAAAGTGCAGTATTATATTTTTCTGATCATGGAGAGGAAGTTTATGATGTAGCTGATTATTTTGGGCATTTTGAAGACAAACCTACCTCTACGATGTATGAAGTTCCGTTTTTTGTGTATATGTCACCTACATTTGAGAAAGCAGATAATTTTGTTGTTGATGAGGCGCGTCCATATATGTTAGATGATTTTCCTCATAGTCTTACACATTTCTTAGGAATTGAAAGTGAATTACTTGACAATAGTAGAAGTATTTTCAGTGAAGATTTTAAACCAAGAAAACGTATAATTCAGGAAAATAAAGATTTTAATGAATTTAAGTCAAGTGAAAATAAATGACATACAAAATTTGTATACTGATTGAGAGGTTAAATGGTGGTGGTGCGGAACGCTCTGCAGGTTTGTTGTCTCTGATACTATCAGACTTAGGACATGAAATTACCCTTGTTACACTTTATGACGATATAGCTTACCCGTATAAAGGCGAGCTTATAAATTTAGGAACTTACAAGAATAGATCAACATCATTATTAAGTAAATATTACAGGTATAAGAGATTATACAAAGAAATTAAGAGTCGCAAATTTGATATTATTTTAGATTTTAGAATGAAAAACTTTCCTCTAAGAGAGTTGATTTTAAACAAAATAGTTTTTAGGACTAGCATGATAAATATGGTTAGGCATTATAATCTAAAATGGTACTTTCCAAATCCAACATTACTCTCTAAGTATTTATACAAAGGATATTTGTCTATTAATGCAGTCTCTTTTGATATTAAAAAAGAAATAGAAAAGAAGTTTTCTTTCACTAATGTTAGTGCAATTTACAGTCCTATTGATATAGGTTATATTAAGAATAAAACACAAGAAGATAATATAATTACTGATGATTATGTAATTGCTTTAGGTAGATTAAATGTTATTAAGCAATTCGATAAACTTTTAGAGGCTTATAAAAATTCTGTTTTGCCATCACAAAACATTAAGTTGTATATCGTAGGTAGTGGACCTCAAGAAAAAACATTATTGGAAAAAATTAAAATATTGAATCTTGATGAAAAAGTCACCTTATTACCTTTTCAAAATAATCCTTTTACGTATTTAGCGAATGCTAAATTTTTGATTATGTCAAGTTTAGGTGAGGGTTTTCCAAGGGTTTTGATAGAGTCTTTAGCTTGTGAAACACCAATAATATCTTTTGATTGTAAGTCAGGTCCTAGAGAAATTATTACAGACAAAAAAAACGGCTTATTGGTAGAAAATCAAGACTTTGCAGCGCTAACAAATGCTATTAACGAAATGTATACAAATAAGGTTTTATATAATACTTGCCAGGCAAACGCCATAAGTAGTATACAATCCTTCTCAATGGAGCAAACATCAGTAAAATGGAATAAATATATAAATGCCCTTATGGAAAGTAGATTCTAGTTGCTAAATGAAGTAATTCTAATATTATACTTCAACAATAATTTTTTTATACTTTTCAAAAATTTCAGAAAAAATAAAGGACTTTTTAATAATACTTTCTGTTTCAAATTAAGATTCCCGAAATCCAGAGATTTTATAAGATGATTAAAGTTAGATGCATCCTTTGCTAATTTGTATTCAATTGCATAGGCGTATCGCTTGGAGTCCAGAAATTGTTTTAAAGAATTATTTTGAGGATTGTTTTTTTCGTAAAAATTTAGATTTGGTATGGTTTTATTTTTAATTCCTTGTCTAGTTATTTGGTTAGGTATATTACTCAAGATTGTGGTAAGCGGTGTGTAGTCGTAAGCTAAATTGTGATTTGTAAAGCATTTTAAGTAAAAATCGACATCTTCGGCATAGTCGATACTCTCATCAAAAGCAATTTCTGATAGCACTTTTTTTCTAAATGCTATACTACTTTGACAAACTATAGATTGAAATTTATTTGCTATGAAGAAATCTTCTATTAAAAGCGCTTTGTTTTTTAGTTTTGGGTCTATGTTTTTTTTAGTTTCAATAATATTTGAATCACTGTATTTCTCTAGATAATCTGTTCCATAAACTGAAGCTTCTGGGAAAGTTGTGTATAGATTATAAATCGATTCTAAAAAATTCTCGTGCCATATATCGTCGGCGTCTAACAATGCAATAACTTTTCCTTTTGATAAAGAAGCACCTATGTTTCTTGAAGCAGATAGACCTTTGTTTTCTTGACTGTGTATTAAGTGATTTGTGTGTTTTTTTAAAATATGTTTTGCCTTTTCAAGACTGCCGTCAGTAGAACCATCATTTATTATTACAATCTCATAGGACTTAAATGTTTGTTTAAATATGGAATTAAGAGTAGGTCCAATATACGATGCTTTGTTGTATAGCGGTATAATAATAGAAAAAAATGGTGTCTCTTTCATACTATTGACTAAGGTCTTTATGACTTATAAATAATAGTTTATAAATCTGGAGTAAATATATGTTAGGAGAGTCACTCAGTAAATTTTTTCGAATACTGTTATTAAAAAAGCGATATAAGAATGCAGTAAAATAATTTAGCTTTATTGCCTTAATATAGCTGTAAGTATTTAGTAATTTATTATTGTGAGAAGTTATATTTCTTGTGTCCTTCATCCACAAAAGTGTATCAATAGCTTCTTCACTTTTTCTTATGTAAGAGGCATTGTCTTCTAAGCCATAATGATAAGCTTCATTGTTAATATGTAAAACTTTTAATTTATGCTGTTTTAATAAAGCAGAAAAATAGTTATCTAATCCATAACTGTTTCTATTTAATTCGGGATTAATTTTGTTAAAAACCGTCTTTCGAATCAGGAAGTTAGCAGATATTATAAGCTCATATGGTTTAAGGTTACGTTTTTTTGCATCGACTTCTTCAAACTTTTTTCCGTACTTCCAGCGTAAGATTCCGTTTTTAATACGCTGTGGATTGTTATAGGCAAAACCACCAAAAATCGCATCGTAATTTGAAGTAAAGTAAGTTGAGTAATTTTTAATAAGAGAATCGCTCTTAGGTATGACATCTGCATCTAAGAATAGTAGCCAATTGTATTTTGCTTTTTGACAAAGAAATTGCCTGCTAGCTGTTCGACCAATATTTATTTCAGAAGCAAAGTAATGCGTATCCTTTAGGTCTTTAATACCAATCTCATTTTCTTGAAAGTATTTTGAGGAAGCATCGTCTCTGCATAAAATTTCAAATTCAACACCAAGGCTTGTTGCTTGTCTATGCAATGTGCTAACTAAATCAGTAATTTTATAGTTATATGTTGGTATTAATATTGAGAGCATAAAACAAATATAGAGCTTACTAAAAGGAGTTTAGGGTAGTCACAAAAGATTAAAGTTTATTTTTTACACACGATTACGGTTTCATCGTAAAAACCAAAAGTAGAATCCTTTTTGTAATTAATGATTTTAGTCTTAAAACCAACAGATTTTAATCTCGAATTTAATCCTTCAATAGAATATATTCTTACATGGTCTTCTTGACCAAAATGTTCAAGCCTTTTTTCGGGTAGTTTAATTGTGGCATCTTCGTAAATGTCACCATTTTTAAAAGGTGTTTGTATATAGCAGCTGCCAGATTGTTTTAATACACGATATAGCTCTTGCATTGCTTTGGTGTCATCATCAATGTGTTCTAAAATATGGAAACAAAGAATAAGGTCAAACTTATTATTTGCTTGGTCAATGTTAGTAATATCAAATTTGTAGTCAGCTAAAAAGGCATTTGTAAAGTCTGTACTATAATATTCAGCTGATATATTAGCTTTTAATTTTCTGTAAATAGCTCTTGATGGCGAAAAGTGCAAAACAGTTCCTTTTATCAAATCATTTTTTAATAATTCATCATAAAGTCTTCTTGTTCTAGAAAGGCTTCCGCAAAATGGGCACAACAAATCTTTGTCTTCAAAATTTATAAATGTTCTTAATTTATTATTGCAAATGGTACATTGACAGGAGCTGCCTTTGTAAAAAAGTCCAAAAGGATATCTAAAAAGTAATTCGTTTTTATGAAGAATTTTCTTCGGGAATAATTTCTGTATTAAGGCCTTAAAAGATTTATACATTATTATGATTTTCGCTGTACAACCTCAAAAACCTTATTCTCATCACACTTAAAGGTTTTGCTAGGGTATTTTAAAAGCAAGGCATAATCGTGTGTTGCCATGAGTATCGTATTGCCATTTTTATTTAATTCCTGTAAGACCTCCATGACTTCTATACTGGTTTGTGGGTCAAGATTTCCGGTAGGTTCGTCAGCTAAAATAAGCTCGGGTTCGTTTAGCAAAGCTCTTGCAATTGCAACACGCTGTTGTTCACCGCCAGAAAGCTCATGAGGAAATTTAAAACCTTTGTTTCCCATACCTACTTTATCTAAAACTTTAGTCAAACGTTCTTTGATTTCAGTTTTATCTTTCCAACCTGTTGCTTTCAATACAAACTCTAAGTTTCCATTGATAGTCCTGTCAGGTAATAATTTAAAATCCTGAAATACAACACCTAATTTTCGTCTCAAAAACGGAATGTCCTTTTCTTTTAAACCCAATAAATTAAAATCCACAATATGACCTTCACCTTCGGTAAGTTGTAAATCACCATAAAGTGTTTTCATAAAACTACTTTTTCCGCTTCCAGTTTTTCCTATTAAATAGACAAAATCACCCTTTTGTAATTCGACATTAACATCGCTAAGTACTAAGTTTTCAGCTTGATAAATATTGGCGTTCTTGAGTTGTAAAACGGTTTCGGACATAAATGTATTTTGGTGTAAAAAACGTTATTGGGTATAAATGTATTGCAAAAAAATCAATTAATACTTTTAAAAAGTGGCATAATAATTGGCAATTAAACTTTTATTGTATCAAATGACGGGTAAAACCAAAATACAGATTTGTAGCGCTTGTATTGATAACTTGGTTTATAATTAACCTAATTTTTCTGCGTTACTAATAAGGTATTCATTTACTTTTATCATCAATAGTTTAAATCAAAAAACGACGCATATGACGTTATTCAAACATAAGATTTTTGGAGTTTTATTGTTATTCTCGACAATTCTTTCTGCTCAAGAAACATCTATTTATACAAGCGAGTTCAAGGACTATCAAAAAGCATTAACACTATATAATAATCAACAATACAAAGCAGCACAATCGTTATTTGATGACATTAAGTACGAAACAGACGATGAAACTTTAAAGTCTGATTGTAGCTATTACATCGCTAATTGTGCTGTGCGTTTAAATCAAAAAAATGCAGATGATTTAATTGAGGATTTTGTGGAAGAATATCCGACAAGCACAAAGCGAAATACCGCTTTTTTAGATGTTGCTGATTATTATTTTGAAAACGATGCTTTTTCATATTCCAGAAAATGGTATGAAAAGGTTGACGAAATGAGTATTTCAAAATCAGAGCAAGACAAATACAATTTTAATTATGGTTATAGTCTTTATGCAACAAAGAATAGAAGTGGTGCCGAAAAATATCTAAATCGTGTAAAAGAAAATGGCGACTATGGGTCACAAGCCAAATATTATTTGGGTTATATGGCATACGAAGGTGATGATTATGATGCTGCAAACGAATATTTTGAGGCCGTTTCTGATAACGAAAAGTATAAAGAGAAGCTTAGTTATTATCAAGCAGATTTAAATTTTAAGCTCGGTAAGTTTGAAAAAGCCATAGAATTGGCTGAAGAACAATTACCAAAAAGTAATGAAGAGGAGACTTCAGAGTTATCAAAAATCATCGGCGAAAGTTATTTTAATCTTGAAAAATATACTGAAGCTATTCCGTATTTGAAAGCTTATAAAGGAAAAGAAGGCCGATGGAATAATACAGACTTTTACCAATTAGGCTATGCATATTATAAACAAAATGATTTTGAAAATGCTATTTCGGAATTCAATAAAATTATAGACGGAAATAATTCTGTAGCTCAAAACGCTTATTATCATTTAGGTGAGAGTTATATCAATCTAGATAAAAAACCTGAAGCCTTAAATGCATTTCGCAACGCATCACAGATGTCTTTTGATGAGCAAATTAAAGAAGATGCTTGGCTTAACTACGCAAAAATTAGTTATGAGATTGGTAACCCATATCAATCCGTACCTCAAGTGTTGGCTGGTTATCTAGAAGCGTATCCAAAAACGGAGTATAAAGATGAGATTGAAACATTATTAATCGACTCATACATTACATCAAAAAATTATGAGGAAGCTTTGGTTCTGCTTAAGGACAGAAATAGTCTTGAAAATAAAATAGCTTATCAGAAAGTTGCATTTTATCGTGGTTTAGAACTGTATAATGAAGATAAATATGCCGAAGCATTAACGATGTTCAATAATTCATTAGACCAGCAACGAGATGATGAATTTACATCTCGTGCAACTTTCTGGAAAGCCGAAACGGATTATAATCTAACGAATTACAACGAAGCTCTGATTGGTTTTAAGCAATTTAATCAAGGTAATGTTTCAAGTTATTCTGAAGCTAAAAATTTAGACTATAATTTGGCTTACACTTATTTTAAGATTAAAGATTATAATCAGGCATCTAACTATTTCAATAGCTTTATTAATACTAATAAGGATGATAGACTTAGAACTAATGATGCATATCTAAGATTAGGTGATGGCTATTTTGTGTCAAGTGATTACAGTAATGCTATCACCGCTTATGATAGAGCTATCAGAATAGGAGAAATCGAAACAGACTATGCTGCTTTTCAAGTTGCCATGAGTAATGGTTACATGGGTAATGCATCAACAAAAATTAAAGAACTGAATAGTTTTATTGCTGGTTATCCTAAATCTGGTTTACGCGATGATGCGATGTATGAGCTAGCAAACTCTTATGTAAAAACTAGTGAAACAGATAAAGCCATGTCCATGTACGACCGTTTAAATTCAGAATATAGCAGCAGTGCTTTTATCTCAAAATCATTATTGCGTCAAGGTTTAATTCATTATAACGCAAGTGAAAATGAACACGCTTTAAGTAAATTCAAAAAAGTAGCAAATGACTACGCAGGTTCACAGGAATCAATCCAAGCGGTTTCTACTGCACGATTGATTTATATCGATTTAGGTCGTGTAGACGAATATGCAAGTTGGGTAAAAAGCCTAGACTATGTAGAGGTTACCGATGCCGAATTAGACAACACAACATATCTCGCAGCAGAAAAGCAATATTTAGATGGTAATACAGATCAAGCTATAAGACAATTTAATAAGTATTTAAATGGATTTCCAAATGGAATTCATGCAGTAAAGTCACATTTTTATTTGGCACAACTGTATTATAAGAAAGATTTATTTGACAATGCAAAACCTCATTACAGAGCTGTTGTTGATGCTGCAAAAAATGAATATACAGAGCAAGCTCTGGTAAAGTTGAGTGAGATTTATTTGAATAATTCTGAATGGGATAATGCTATTTCAATATTAAAATATTTAGAAACTGAAGCGGACTATCCACAAAATATTATCTACGCACAATCCAATATAATGAATGCGCATTACCAATTAGACGATTATTCTGAAGCAGAAGTTTATGCCGAAAAAGTATTATCAAATTCTAATTTAGATATTAAAATAAAAAGCGATGCGCAATTAATCATAGCGCGTTCAGCATGGAAGTCAGGTAACGAAACGAAAGCCAAATCTGCTTATGCTTTAGTCGAAAAAACAGCCTCAGGTTTTGTTGCCGCAGAAGCATTGTATTATAATGCCTATTTTAAAAACAAAGACCAAAGTTACGAGGTATCTAATACTGTAATTCAAAAATTAGCCAAAGACTATAGTAGCTATAAACTCTATTCGGCAAAAGGATTGGTGGTCATGGCGAAGAATTATTACGCTTTAGATGATGCTTTTCAGGCTACCTATATATTAGAGAGTGTTATTTCTAGCTTCCCGGAATTTGAAGAAGTTGTAGAAGAAGCAAAAACTGAATTAAATAAAATAAAAGCTGAAGAAGCAAAAACAAATTCATCAATTGAATCAGATAAAAATTAGAATTCTGTTGTCATTCAGAGCATAGCGAAGAATCTTTTTTTTGTCAAAATCAAAACAAATCACATGAATATCAAATATAAAATAACAGCGCTTTTCATTTTAATGACATCTTTTTTGTTCGCTCAAGAACGAACAAAAGATACTATTGATGACCAAACGGTTAACGTAATTAAACCTTATACGCCCACGATATCTGACGCCTTTAAAATCAAAGACAAACCATCGTTAGAAGATGATAACACTATTAAGAAAAAAGAAGTCAAATACAATATTTTTTCTATTCCTGTAGCATCTACTTTTACTCCCGCAAAAGGTAAAGCAGCAAATGTAGATAAGGCAAAACCAGTAAAGCTTTATGATAATTATGCATCTCTTGGTTTTGGAACTTACACAACTATTTTGGGAGAGGTATATTTGAATCATGAGTTGAGTAGTGGAGAAAATGTTGATGGTTATTTTAGCCATCATTCATCTCAAAGCGGTATAGATAATTTGTTGTTGGGCGATGATTTTTCTAAAACAGGACTGAATGTCAATTACTCGCAAAAGCTAAATGATTTTTCTTGGAAACTTGATTTAGGAGCAGACATAAGGTCATACAATTGGTATGGCTTACCACAACAGTTTTTTGGTCAAACTGAAGCTAATATGATAGATTCAAAAATTAATTATAATAGTTTTTATGTTGGAGGTAAGTTAAATTTTGAAGATTCATTCATTAAAAGTGGTAGTGTACGTTTTAGACGATTTGGAGACGATAGAGATTCTGGAGAAAATCGTTTTGTAGCTAAAGCAGATTTTGATGTACCTATTTCTGGTGAAGTTGTGGAGACAGAATTTAGAGTTGATTATTTAGGTGGAAATTTCGATAGAAATTACAACACTACAACGGCTTTAGATTACGGAAATATAAATGTGAGTTTATCACCGTCATATCAAATAACACAAGATGATTTGACTGTGGATTTAGGTGTGCGTTTAACGTACCTTAATGATACAGAGTTTAACGATAATAAATTATTTATCTATCCAAATATAGAAGCTTCATACCGTTTAGTTAATGATATATTAATTGGTTATGCAGGTGTCACAGGAGATTTAATTCAAAATTCTTATTATGATTTTTCAAATGTCAATCCATTTGTATCTCCAACATTATTAATTACTCCAACAGACCAACAGTACCATGGATTTATTGGTCTAAAAGGAAAGCTTTCAAACAGCGTGAGTTATAATATAAAAGGTAATTATTTTGCAGAAGAGAACAAAGCCTTATTTAAAACTAACAATGCACAAACTTTTGCTACCGAAGATTATCAATACGGAAACTCATTCGGAGTTGTTTATGATAATGTAAAAACATTCTCTGTTGGAGGAGAATTAAATATCGATGTCAACAGAAACTTCAAACTAGCTATAAAAGGAGAATATTTTAATTACAATACAGATGTAGAAGCGCAAGCTTGGAATTTACCAAATATTCAAGGTTCCATCTTTTTAGATTATCAAATATCTAGACAATGGTTTATGGGCGGAAGTGTGTTTTTTACAGGAGAAAGAAAAGATGAATCAGCTTTGTTAGGAACATTAATAACACCAGTTCAAAGACAAACTGTAACCTTAGATAGTTTTTTCGATGCAAATGCTCACGTAGGTTACAAATTATTTGATTACTTGTCCTTTTATGCTAAAGTAAATAATATAGCAAACCAAGATTACCAACGTTGGAATAATTTCCCAGTTCAAGGTATTCAGTTTTTAGCTGGTGCTACATATCAGTTTGATTTTTAACTTTACAAGATGAAACAACTATTACTTCTTATTGTATTCTTAAGCGTTGCCTTACTAATACAAGCTCAAAAAACAAACCCTAAATATGATGCCGAGTTAGCCAAAAAAGTAGGTGCTGATGATTACGGTATGAAGTCTTATATCTTAGTGATTCTTAAAACAGGCTCGAACACATCAAAAGATAAAACCGCAGTTGACAAAGCTTTTGCAGGACATATGGCAAATATGGAAACAATGGTTGAAGCGGGTAAATTAGTAGTCGCTGGCCCTGTAGGTGAAAATGATAAAGATTACCGCGGTATTTTTATCTTAAACGAAAGTGATATAGAAAAAGCAAAAACACTTTTAGCAACTGACCCAGCAATAAAAGCCAAATTTTTGGATTATGATATTTTTCCTTGGTATGGTTCCGCAGCTTTATCCGAATACCTAGAAGCATCTGATAAAGTATGGAAAGTAGGCTTTTAACATAATGACGTTATTCAGTTAGAAAATTTAAATAGCGTTTTCATCCATAACGCTTTTCTTATTTTTACACTTCAAAACTTTTAAAATCCACAATCAACCGATGAAAAAATCACTTTCAATTTTAGCACTAATCACAATATTGTCCTGTGAAACAGCAAAACAAACCGCAGATTTAATTGTTATAAACGCAACTATTTACACTGTCGATGATGCCTTCAGTACAGCGGAAGCATTTGCTGTTAAAGATGGAAAGTTTTTAGCTGTCGGTACTTCCGAAGATATAGCTAGTTCTTACAAATCTGATAATATGGTAGATGCTAATGGGCAAACTATAACACCAGGATTGATTGATGCACATTGTCATTTTTTAAATCTTGGAATAGGTTTGCAAGAAGTGCAACTTATGGGGACAAAAAGCTATGACGAAGTTATACAGCGAGTTGTTGATTTTCACAAAGAAAAAAATGCAGATTACATTATGGGTCGTGGTTGGGACCAAAACGATTGGGAAGACAAAGTTTTTCCAAATAAAGCTAAGTTAGACGAGTTGTTTCCGGATACACCAATAGCACTAACAAGAGTCGATGGACATGCTATTTTGGTTAATCAAGCTGCTTTAGATTTAGGTAAAGTTACAGCTGATAGTAAAATTGATGGCGGCGAAGTCGTTTTAGAAAATGGGCAACCAACTGGTGTTCTTATTGATAATGCAGAATCTTTAGTGATGAACTTCTGGCCAACTTCTACAAAACAAGAAGCGATTGACGCACTTTTAGGTGCTCAAGACGTATGTTTTGATTTAGGATTAACAACAGTTAATGATGCAGGATTAAGTATTGAAGCGATTAACTTAATAGACAGTTTACAACAAACAGGTGATTTAAAAATGCGAGTTTATGCTATGGCTTCTGCGACTCCTAAAAACTTAGATTACTTTATAGGTAAAGGCATTATTAAAACAGATTTTTTAAACGTGCGATCATTCAAGTTTTATGCAGACGGTGCATTAGGGTCAAGAGGTGCTATGATGCGTGATCCTTACAGCGACAAACCGGGACACTTTGGGCTTTTGGTTAATGATATTAAAACACTAAAAGCAACAGCAAAGCGTATAGCAAATTCTGAATATCAAATGAATACACACGCTATTGGCGATTCTGCAAACCACGCAGTTTTGGATATCTATAAGGAAGTACTTAACGGTAAGCCAAACCGTCGTTGGAAAATTGAGCACGCTCAAATAGTGTCTGCAGAAGATTTTCCAAAATTCAATGATATTATACCTTCTGTGCAACCAACCCATGCTACGAGTGATATGTATTGGGCTGAGGACAGAATTGGCGAAAAGCGTATGAAAGGTGCTTATGCTTTTAAAGATTTATTAAAACAATACGGAAAAGTAGCTTTAGGTACAGATTTCCCCGTGGAGCGTGTAAATCCTATGCTAACTTTTTATGCAGCTGTGGCAAGACAAGATTTAGAGCAATATCCAGAAGGTGGTTTTCAGATGGAAAATGCATTAAGTAGAGAAGAGGCATTAAGAGGTATGACTATCTGGGCAGCCTATTCTAATTTTGAAGAAGAAGAAAAAGGCAGTATCGAAGTTGGTAAATTTGCTGATTTTGTCATCTTAGATAAAGATATAGTTACGGTTGAGGCTAAAGAAATTCCACAAACTAAAGTTGTCGGAACTTATGTTGGTGGTGAGAAGCAATAGAAATAGATGATTTTTTGTTTTGTATATGATTAGATTTAAATTAACCTTTATCATCTTTATTTTTTTCTTTTTTTCTAAAGCACAGAAAAGTGTAGAGTATATTCAAATGCCAACTTGTGAAGAAGGAGTCAAAGATGCAATTTCTGATGCTGATAAAGGTTTTTTTGTGTCTAAATCATATGGATTAACTTTAGATATTAAATTTGATGGTTTTGCGGATTTTTACAATAGCTACCTAAAAAATCAATATAAAATATCGTTTGAAAATGGTGGTTGCGTGTCCTCTAATTATTCAGAATGTTATAAAAAGACAACAGAAGAATTAATCATTCAAAAATATGGGGATGATATATACGTTAGAGCACGCAAAGAAGCTGCTATTGAATTTAAAAAAACAAATGAATTTCTCGAAATAGTAAAGCCTAAAATTGATTCAGGCTATGTGTATTCTTTTGTGTCATTTGGAATGGAGCCAAAGTTTTTAGTTAGCAACCAAGAAACTGATTTTATTAAATATTTGGGATTTCCGAATT
Organism: Winogradskyella sp. PC-19; assembly: GCF_002163855.1. Classification (NCBI taxonomy): domain Bacteria; kingdom Pseudomonadati; phylum Bacteroidota; class Flavobacteriia; order Flavobacteriales; family Flavobacteriaceae; genus Winogradskyella; species Winogradskyella sp. PC-19. Next base: position 2,691,350 of record NZ_CP019332.1, read on the forward strand.
TTCAAATAGATTATTTTAATCCTCAAAACTACTGTAGAATCTCATTTGTCGTAGAGAAGGATGGAAGTTTGAGTAAATTCAGTTTAAAGAATGCTAAAACGTTGGAAGAAATTAACAATCAAAAACTAATGAAGAAGTTACGTAATTCTCCCAAATGGTTACCTGCTAATTATCTGGAAGAGGTCATAAGGTATGAGGTTTCTTATAAGGTTCCTTTAAGTTTACTTTAGAATAATCTAGCCAAATAATCAAAATGCTCACCATCCATAACTTTCTCACATTTTAGTCCAAGCGTTTTACAAGCTAGTTTTAAAGTCTCAAAATCGAGGTACAGCCATTTCATTGGTTCTTCTTTTTCGTTTTTGTAGCTGAGGTAATAATCTAATTCACCATAATAACCCCCACTTAAATCTAGCCAAGTACCGCCATCATCATCTTCGAACATGTATTTAATATCAGAAGAATCTATTAAGATTTGACCATTAGGGTTTAAAAGAGATTTTAAATGCTTCAGATATTTCGAAACTTGTAGGACTTCTTCAAAAATCCCTGTACCATTCATTAGGAGTAAGATGGTGTCAAAGTTTTCAGTTTCGTCTAAGAGTGGTTTTAATTCAATATTCAAAACACCACGCTGGCTAGCAACGTTTACTGCACCTTTTGATATGTCAATGGCTTTTACATCAATACCGTTTTGTTGTAAATACAGACTGTGACTACCCGAGCCACAACCAACATCAAGCGTCTTTCCTTTTGCTAACTGTAACGCCTTTTGTTCAAGCTTTGGCATTTCGGTATACGCTCTAAATAAGTAGGGAAGAGGCAATACATCTTCATCAGAAATATTAGTAGATGTAATAAGGTCTTCAGAATAATTATCCGAGTAATAATCTAACATCGCTTTTCCGAAAATGTCTTTCATATTAAGTAACTTTGTTTTTATGCAAGACTACATTAATAATCTACCAAAGCTCGCCAAAGATAAGCATAAAGAGAATGCAGCGTTTTTTAAGAAGCTTAAAAAAAAGCCACCAAAGCAATTAGATTATATCATGCAAGATTTGCATGAAGCAGAGTTTGAACGTACCGATTGTTTAGAGTGCGCCAATTGCTGTAAAACAACAGGGCCATTATTTACCGATAAAGATATTTTGCGTATTGCAAAACATTTTAAAATGAAACCACAGCAATTTACGGAACAATTTTTGAGGCTAGATGAAGAAAATGATTACGTCTTGCAGTCTGTACCTTGTACATTTTTAGGCGCTGATAATTACTGTTCTATTTATGAAGTTAGGCCAAAGGCATGTCGTGAGTTTCCGCATACGGATAGAAAGAAGTTTCAGCAAATATCTAATTTGACACTAAAAAATGTAGCTATATGTCCAGCTGCTTTTAATATAGTTGAAGCTATGAAAGCTCGAATCAAATAATACCTATGAGAAAAATAATTTGTATTCTATTACTATCCATTTATTTTCAAAGCAGTGATGCCCAAATAAGAGAATGGATGACACCTTTAAAGTTTGCCCAAATCAAAGCTAGAAGTGAGAATAAGCTTATTATAATGGCATGGAGTAGATCGTTAGAGATTCCTTTTCCAGCAATTGTTAAAGACGAAAACGGTAAAGACGTATATCTAAGAAATCTTTTTGAATCTCCTGTTATTAAAGAGTTTTTATGGACTTATTTTATTCCAGTAAAAGTTGATGATGATTTTTATGGAGAGTTAATGAAAGACTTAAAAGTGAAAAGAAGTCAAAGTTATATTGATGCATTTGAAGATGACTCGCTTAAGATTATGGATGCTAATGGGAATATTATTGGTACTTCTGGTGCTTTTACTGAGGTTCTTAATTTTTCTAAATTTGTAACAAAGTATAATTTAAACACATCGTTTTTAAAGCAAGAATTAATTAATTATCATACCAACAAGGACTTTTATTCGACATTTTATTTGGCTTCAAAATATATAGATTACAGCATTTTGGTGAATGATAAAGTTAGAGATGAGATTTTAGAGTTATCTAATATTTATTTCAATGAAGCAGAGCAGATTTTGTCAGAAGACCAAAGTTTAGAAAATAAAGAAGCATTAATTCAGCGCATTCAATTAACAAAACTAAAACAAGATTTAATAAAAAATAAGTCTCGAAAAGTTTTACGTCAATTGAATAAAATAGCTGAGCTTGGTTTGCAAGATGTCAATAAACCTTTAGAGAAATTTCTGCAATACACGGCCTATCGTTTAAGAAACGACACTGAGAATTTTTCAATTCTAGAAAAAGATTTATCTTTATTATACAAGAAACAAGCGCAAAGCATTGTAGATATAAATCGATAATATTGGAAACTTTATACAACTATTTCGAAACTATTCCGTCTTCGCACAGAAGCTTAATACTAGTTTCTGGGATTACTTTTTTTTGGCTACTAGAAGGTGTATTACCATTGTTTAGATTTGATTATAAGAAGTGGAAACACGCTGTGCCAAATTTCTTCTTTACATTAACAACTATTGCTATTAATTTTGGATTGGCTTTTTTGCTGTTATGGTCTGCTGATTGGGTAAAAGCAAATAATTTTGGAATTATAAATTGGTTGCCAGAAATACCACTTTGGGCATACATGTTTTTGGGTATTTTTTTACTCGATTTTTTTGGTGCTTATTTAGCTCATTTTGTCGAGCACAAAGTAAAGCCTTTGTGGATGGTACATTTGGTACATCATACCGACCATAAAGTAGATACAACCACGGCAAATAGACACCATCCTATTGAAAGTGTTATAAGATTTACTTTTACTTTGCTTGGGGTTTTTGTTGTTGGCACTCCAATAGCAATTGTTATGCTATATCAAGCTTTATCTCTAATTTTCACACAATTTACTCATGCTAATATCAAACTCCCAAAGGCAGTTGATAAAGTGATTAGTTATTTGCTGATTTCTCCTGATATGCATAAAATTCATCATCATTACAGGTTGCCTTATACAGATTCTAACTACGGAAATATATTCTCAGTTTGGGACAGGTTATTTGGAACATATATGTATATGGACCGCGAAAAATTAGTCTATGGTGTTGATGTTTTTCCTGATGAGGTGAAGAATAGTAATATCAAAGATTTACTGAAACAACCTTTTCAGCCTTATGAAAAACCAACGCTTACTTCAGAGTTAGAGTGATTTTATTTTAGTTACTTATATCGATTTTTAATAACGATACATCGAATAAAAATTTTACGTAATCTAAAACTGCATTATTCTCGTATCTTAACCAAGATTAATTAATTCTATTGAGGAAAACAATTTTGTTTGACTTAAGAGAAATTTGAATGAAAATATTCCCCCGATTTATATTCGCAATCTTATTGCTAGGATTTGCGCATGTTTCCTTTTCCCAATCCGGAAAGGCTGTCTTACATAAAAATAACAATGTTCAAGCTTCTGGTTTAATTCATAAATTAAACGCGTCAAAAGATGCAATCATTTTAAAAAGTGATAAAAAAATAAACTACGTATATACCGCAAATAATACAGATTTTGAGGATGTAATGTTTAGAATAGATGGTACATCTTATGAGCTACCTTTGTATAAACTAAATAAAGGACGCAATGTAATTGTTGCCATACAATCACCACTTCGAATAGTGTTTGTAGTTAATATTATTGAGGAATTCCCTAAGCCAAAACTAGTAGGTAACACTTTAAGCTCGGTCGTAGATTAGGTATTTTTCACGTTTTTGTTTGTAAGCTTCTAAATCAGTTTGCCAGCTTTTTTTAATTTCAGTTTCAGTCTTACCTGCTTCTATTTGTTTCTGTAGATTTTCTGTCCCTGCATGTTTTGTGAAGTTTGCTGTATTAAAAACTTTAGACTTGTCTTTAGCATGTTTATAAGCGTCTATAACATATTTTAAGGTAAATCTTCTTTCAGCTTTTATTTCAGATAAGTCCACGCCATAGCAAACTTTATTTTGGTATTTAGGGTATTTAGCACCAAAATTAGAAACAGGTGTGTAGTTAAAATCATAATGATTCTTATCTAAGTTAGGTGAGCCATAACGTTGAAATTGAAATTCTGTTCCACGACCAGCATTGATTGTAGTACCTTCAAATAAACCTAAACTTGGATATAATTTTATGGATTGGTCGTTTGGTAAATTCGGAGAAGGTCTTATCGGTAAATTATAAGAGGATTCGTGTGAGTAATTTTCTAATTCTATAATTGTAATGTCGCAAGCTACACTGTTGTTAAGCCAAGCTTCACCATTAATCATTTTTGCGTATTCTCCAATAGTCATTCCATGAACTAACGGAATTGGATGCATACCTAAAAAACTGCTATGTTGTTTCTCTAAGGTTGGCCCATCAACATAATTACCGTTAGGGTTTGGTCTGTCTAAAATTAAAAGCGGAATGTTTTGCTCAGCACAAGCTTCCATCACATAGTGTAATGTCGATATATAGGTATAAAATCTAACCCCAACATCTTGTATGTCAAAAACCATGATGTCTATACCATCTAGTTGTTCCTTCGTTGGTTTTTTATGTTTTCCATGTAAAGAATGAATTGTTAAACCAGTCTTTGTGTCTTTGCCATCTTTCACCAATTCCCCAGCATCTGCTTTTCCTCTGAAACCGTGCTCTGGAGAAAATACTTTTTTGATGTCTACATTCAACTTTAAAAGTGAGTCAACGAGGTGAGTGTAAGGATAGGCATATTTTTCAAACACTACTTCATCAGTTTCTGGGTCAACTAAGTAAATAGAATCACCTTCGGTTTCAAAAATAACAGACGTCTGATTCGCTACAATACCGACCTTTTTTCCATTTAATATTGGCAAATATTTTTCAGTTTGATTGGCGCCAACAATAATCTCTTTTTCACGCTGATTTTGTTTCGGAACTTCATTATTTTCGGTTTTATTATTATCTGCTTTAGAACCACAAGACATCATCATTAAAACCAATAATAAAACTGTATTTTTGAACATCATAAACGGCTTAGATTTATTTTGAATTTCGAACTCTTTATAGCCAAACGCATAATTGGCAGTAAAACGTATAAAAGTAGTGTTTCGGCACCAATAATTAAAATTGGTATTGCTGCTATTGCTATTGGCATCATAGTAATGCTTATTGCTATTGCAACAGGTCTAGGGTTACAACAAAAAATCAGAGATAAAGTTGTGGCGTTTAACGGTCATATAATTATCGATAATTATGATACCAATGCGTCGGACGAGTCTCAAGTGCCCTTAAGTTTAGACCAAGATTTCTACCCGGATTTTAAAACTGTTGAAGGCGTAACCCATATTCAAGGTACTGCAAATAAATTCACCATTATAAGAACAAAAACTGATTTTGAAGGTGTTTTTATTAAAGGTGTTGGTAAAGATTACAGGTGGAATTATTTTGAAGAATTTCTTACTGATGGACGCTTACCAGATTTTACTGGAAAACTGAATAACGAAATTTTAATTTCAAAATATCTTGCTAATCGATTAGGATTTAAAGTTGGTGATACATTTCAATCTTTATTTGGAGAAGATTTAAACCGTCCGCCAAGAATACGGAATTTTGAAGTCGTAGGTATTTATAATTCAGGTTTTCAGGAATTGGATGAAAAATTCTGCATTGCCGATATTAGACATATACAGCGTCTTAATAAGTGGGAAGAAAATGAAGTTGGTGCTTTTGAGGTTTTTATTGATGATTTTTCTAAAATTGAAGAAAAAGGAGAAGCTGTTTACCGTGAAGTACCTTCGTTAATGAAGTCAACAACTGTTACCAGAAAGTATAATACCGTTTTTGATTGGATTAAGATTTTTGATAGTAATACCTATGGGATAATTGCAATTATGATTTTGGTTGCAGGTATTAATATGATTACTGCGTTACTAGTCTTAATTTTAGAGCGCACACAAATGATTGGCATTCTTAAAGCTTTGGGTACCGCTAATTGGTCTGTTCGAAAAGTGTTTTTATACAATGCCTCATATTTAGTCGGTTTAGGATTGTTTTGGGGAAATATTATAGGATTAGGATTGTTGTTTGCTCAGAAATATTTCAAGCTCTTTCCTTTAAATCCAGACACCTATTATGTTAGTGAAGCGCCAGTATATATTAGCCTAGACTACATTCTTATACTTAATGTAGGTACTTTTGTAGTATGCTTATTGATGCTTCTTATACCTTCAATCATTATTTCAAAAATTTCGCCAGTAAAAGCAATACGCTTCGACTAAAACATAATAGTCTTTTAACTTTTGCTTTTTAACTTTTAGAGTAACTTTGCAACGCAAAATAATATTATGGACTACGCAGAAAATATTTTAGGAACTATTGGTAATACGCCAATGGTAAAAATGAACAAATTAGTTGAAGATTTACCATGTTTAGTATTGGCTAAATACGAAACTTTTAATCCAGGAAATTCTGTAAAAGATAGAATGGCACTTCAAATGATTGAGGATGCCGAAGCAGATGGAAGATTAAAACCAGGCGGAACTATTATTGAAGGTACTTCGGGTAATACAGGTATGGGATTAGCTTTGGCTGCGATTATAAAGGGTTACAAATGTGTTTTTGTATTAAGTGATAAGCAGTCTAAAGAGAAAATGGATATTTTGCGTGCTGTTGGTGCAGAGGTTGTGGTTTGTCCAACAGATGTAGAGCCAACTGACCCAAGAAGTTATTATTCAGTTTCAAAACGTTTAGCCGAAGAAACTCCAAATTCTTGGTATGTTAATCAGTACGATAATCCAAGTAATTGTAAAGCACATTTTCAAAGTACAGGTCCAGAAATTTGGGAACAAACCGACGGAAAAGTTACTCACTTTGTCGTAGGTGTTGGAACTGGTGGTACAATTTCTGGTGTAGGAAGTTATTTAAAAATGAAAAATCCAAATGTAAAAGTTTGGGGAATTGACACTTATGGTTCTGTGTTTAAAAAATACCATGAAACAGGTGTTTTTGACGAAAATGAAATTTACTCATACATCACCGAAGGTATTGGAGAAGATATATTACCAGCCAATGTAAACTTTGACGTTATTGATGGTTTTACAAAAGTAACTGATAAAGACGCAGCAGTTTATACACAAAAATTAGCCAAAGAAGAAGGCATGTTTCTTGGTAACTCTGCAGGTGCAGCTATCAAAGGTGTTTTACAATTAAAAGAACATTTTGGACCTGATGATGTTGTTGTGGTATTATATCATGACCACGGTAGTCGTTATGTTGGTAAAATGTTTAATGACGATTGGATGCGCGAACGCGGTTTTATAGAAGATGAAGTTACAGTGGCTTCAGACTTAATAAAAGATCACTCAGATAAACCTTTAGTTACGGTAAAAACAGAAGAGTTGGTGTCGCATGCTATTGAGCGAATGAAAACTTTTAAAATTTCGCAAATACCAGTAGAAGATATTACAGGTTTTGTTGGTGCTGTTGATGAGACTGATTTGTTTAGACGTTATGTCGAAGACAAAAACATATCTGACCTACCAATCAAAGAGGTAATGAGTAAACCTTATCCAGTGGTTAAGATGAACACCAAGATTGAAGAAATCTCCAAGCTTATTAATAAAGAAAACAATGCAGTTTTAGTTGATTTAGAAAACGGGAAATATCATATTATTACCAAGCACGATATTATTAGTGCATTGTAATTTTAAAATAGAATTAAATAAAAATCCTGAGCATTGCTCGGGATTTTTTATTTTAGAGCATGCAAGAAGACTTTCTTCATTTTGTTTGGAAACATAAACGGTTTGATACTTCAAATTTGAAGTCAATAAATGGTGAATCAATTTCTATAATTAATCTTGGACAGCATAATTTTAATGCAGGTCCAGATTTTTTTAATTCGCAATTAGTAATTAACAGTCAAAAATGGGCTGGTAATGTAGAGATACACATAAAATCTAGCGATTGGTATGTGCATAATCACGAAACTGATACCAATTATGATAATGTAATTCTGCATGTCGTTTGGGAACATGACACCGATATTTTCAGGAAAGACAATACTGAAATTCCAACTCTAGAGCTTAAAAATTATATCGATAAAGGTTTACTGAATAATTATAAAAAACTCATGCAATCAAAAGCTTGGATTAATTGCGAAAGTGATTTCCCTAAAGTAGATGAATTTAGTTTTAATAATTGGCTAGAGCGATTATATATTGAGCGTTTAGAACGAAAATCTGAAGACATATATCAACTTCTTGAAACTTCAAAAAACGATTGGGAAGCTGTACTTTTTAAAATGCTTTGCAAAAACTTTGGTTTGAAAGTGAATGGCGAATCATTTTTGAGTTTATCCAATTCGGTAGATTTTTCAGTAGTAAGAAAAGTAAAACATAATATTAAAGATTTAGAAGCCTTACTTTTTGGTCAGGCTGAATTACTAAAAGATGATATACAAGATATATATTATATCGAACTACAGAAACGCTATCAATTTTTAAAGCAAAAGTTTCAATTGAATAATCAAGGTGTTTTGCCATTACAGTTTTTTAGGTTGCGACCACCAAATTTTCCAACGATACGCTTATCTCAACTAGCAGCTCTTTTTAATAGAGAGCAAAGCTTATTTTCAAAAATAATTGAATTAAATGCTACTGAAGACTTTTATAATTTATTTGAAGTTGAAACGACTGAATTCTGGAAAACACATTATACATTTTCAAAAACTTCAAAATCTGTAAAAAAGAAATTGACAAAATCATTTATAGATTTATTGTTAATCAATACGATTCTGCCTATAAAATTCGGCTATTTAAAATCTTTAGGAAAGTCATCAGAAGAAGAGATTTTTGAACTCATAAAATCTATAAAAATTGAAAAGAATAGTATTGTAGATAAATTTTTAAGCCTAAAAGCAATTGGTAAATCGGCAATGACTTCTCAAGGATTAATTCAGCTTAAAACCGAATATTGTGATAAAAATAAATGTTTACAATGTGCAATTGGTAGCCAATTAATCTCAAAAAATCAATAACTTGCAGTTATGAAATTGTTCTACAGTTTGTTATTGTATTTTCAAAAGCGTGGCTATTATGTTTGCCAGCGTATCGCAGATCGTATGGGTATCCGAGCAAAAGTGGTACGCACAACTTTTATTTATCTCACTTTTGTAACAGTAGGATTTGGCTTTGCGGTTTATTTGTTTTTAGCATTTTGGATACGTATAAAAGATATTATTTACACAAAAAGAAGTTCGGTTTTTGATCTATAATTTATGTTGAATCCAATATTAAATCTCTTTAAATCCAAAATTTACACAGCACTATCTTTACTTTTAGTAGTCATGTGTATTGGTGTTTTAGGCTACCGATTTATATCAGATTATAGTTGGGTAGACTCAGTTTATATGACTGTTATTACTATTACAACAGTTGGTTTTGCTGAAGTAAATCCTCTAGATACGCCTTCAAAAATTTTCACTATTTTTCTGATTCTAGCTAGTGTTGTTATTGTAGGTTATGCAATCTCTATTATCACCGAATTTATTCTAAGTAAAAATAATTTTGAAGACCTAAAACAGCGAAAGATGCAAAATAAAATAGACAAGCTAACCAACCATATTATTATTTGTGGTTATGGAAGAAATGGAAAACAAGCAGCAAAGAAGCTATTGTCTTACAAAAGACCTTTTGTTATTATAGAGCAGGATAAAGACTTGGTCGAAAAGTTTCAAAGTGACGAGATTCCTTTTGTTCACGGAAATGCAAATGAAGACGAAACACTAATAAAAGCTGGTGTAAAAAATGCTAGTACTTTAATTTCTGCTTTGCCAGACGATGCCGATAATTTATTTGTTGTTTTATCAGCAAGACAAATAAATAGTAATATGTGTATCATAAGCCGCGCATCGCAAGAAACATCATATGATAAACTAAAGCTTGCTGGAGCAAATAATGTAATTCTTCCAGACCGTATTGGTGGTGACCATATGGCGTCTTTAGTTGTTGTGCCAGATTTAATAGAGTTTATTGATAATTTATCGATTGTTGGTAGTAAGAATATTAATATTGAAGAAATCGAAGTTGAAAAACTCTACAACACAAATAAAATTAAAACTATCAGAGATTTAGATTTACGAAAAAAAACAGGTTGTACGGTTATAGGTTTTAAAGATCTCGAAGGCGAATATATTGTAAATCCTGAAGCAGATATAAAACTAATTTCAGGTTCAAAAATAATTGTCTTAGGACAACCAGAGCAAATTGAAAAATTAAATTCTGAATACAACATCGATTAGCAATTAATCCTTTTTAACGCTCCAAGCTTTAAAAACTCATTTTTTTTTAGCATCTTGTCAGCTACTTTAATAAACTAACTAATACTGTACTCATGAAGAAATCTCTTCTACTAATTTTTACAATTCTATTACCATTATTTAATTTTTCGCAAGACTTATCTGTTACACAGAAAGTTACTGATGACTCTGATGAGCTTAATACAGCAAAAATTGTTATTGATGTGCAAGGTGGTCAAGCACCGTACCAATATTTTTGGTCTGAAAAATCTGTAGATACTAAGACTAGTGTTATTAACGGAGCAACAGAAGGAAAAGAATATTCAGTTAAGGTTGTAGATGCTAACGGAAAAGAGAAAGAGTTAACGTTTGAAGTTCCAACTAATTCTGTGCCTGAGAGTATGAGTGCAGCTTTTGCACCAGTTGTAGGGTTTATGGATACATATTTCTTTTTTGACCCTTTTCACGCAATTGGTTTATATGACAACAGAGTTAAGGATGAAAACGGAGTGGTTTTAAAAAATCCAAACGGAACCGATAGAACTATAAAAGTACCTTTTATGGTAATTTGGTTAATTCTTGGAGCGCTTTTTTTTACACTGCGTTTTAGATTTATAAACTTTAGAGGAATTAAGCACTCTCTTGATTTGGTTAGAGGTAAATACGATGATCCAGAAGCTATAGGTGAAGTTACTCACTTCCAGGCATTAGCTACTGCTGTATCAGGTACAGTAGGTTTAGGTAATATTGCTGGTGTTGCTGTCGCAGTAGCTACTGGTGGTCCTGGGGCAACATTTTGGTTAATATTAGCAGGTCTTTTAGGTATGTCCTCAAAATTTGTAGAGTGTACACTAGGTGTAAAATATAGAACCTTAGAAGAAGATGGTACCATTTCAGGTGGACCAATGGAATATCTGAAAAAAGGTTTTGCTGAGCGTGGATTTAAAGGTGTAGGTAAAGGTTTATCATTCGTTTATGCTGTCATTATTATGCTAGCAGCATTTGCTGCAGGTTCAATGTTTCAAGCTAATCAAGCTACGGCACAATTATCGAGTGTTTTAGGAGTTGGAGGTATTGCCAAAACATTTATTGGTATTGGTATTGCCGTTATAGTTGGTATTGTAATTATTGGTGGATTAAAAGGTATTGCTAAGGTAACAGAAAAAGTAGTGCCATCTATGGCAGCTCTATACATTTTAATGTGTGTAATTGTTATTGGTGCCAACATCACTGAAGTTGGAAGTGCATTCAGTTTAATTATTGATGGGGCTTTCAATCCACAAGCTATTTATGGTGGTTTCTTAGGTGTATTAGTATTAGGTTTTCAGCGCGCAGCGTTTAGTAATGAAGCTGGTTTAGGTTCTGCATCAATTGCCCATTCGGCAGCAAAAACTAAGCACCCAGTTTCTGAGGGTTTTGTAGCATTATTAGAGCCATTTATTGATACGGTTGTGGTTTGTACATTAACTGCTTTAGTATTAATATTCACTGGTACTTACCAAGGTGAAGAAGCAACTGGTTCTGCTTTAACTGCAGTTGCTTTCGGTAAGGTTATTCCTGGAGCAAGTATATTCTTAACAATAGCAATTTTCTTATTTGCATTTTCAACAATACTAACGTGGTCATACTACGGCGTGCAAGCTGCACAAAGTATTTTTGGAGAAACTAAATTGGTAACAAACATATTTAAAATAGTTTTCCTATTAACGGTTGTTCTTGGAGCATCAATTGGTTTAGGAGCAGTAATTGATTTTGCAGATATGATGTTCTTAACACTTGCAATACCAAATCTTATTGGATTGTATATGATGAGTGGAAGCGTCGCAAAAGACTTAAAAGCATATATGGCCAAAGTAAAGTCTGGCGAAATAGCTAAAACAAAATAATGATTTTATAAATAATCATTAATAATATGAAATCTCACTTTAAGTTTTCCAAACAAAAACGGAGTGGGATTTTTTTATTGGTTTTATTTATTATAATTGTGCAATGCACTTACTTTTTTGTTGATTTTTCTTCTGAGGACATTGTAAAACCAAATGAAGATGAACTAAAGCATTATAGAGCCGAAGTTGATTCTCTACGAGAAATTGCATTACAACAAAAAGCACCTAAAATATTTCCCTTTAATCCAAATTACATTACCGACTATAAAGGCTACACTTTGGGGATGTCAAACGAAGAAATTGACAGATTGCATAAATTTAGAGCTACAAACAAATGGGTCAATTCTGTAAATGATTTTCAGAATATTACAAAGGTTTCAGACTCATTGCTGGCAGAGATTTCTCCGTATTTTAAATTTCCTAACTGGGTTACTAATCAAAAATCTAAATCACATAATAGTTCATATTCCACTTCAAATAAACCAAAGACTAATGCTCAAAAAATAGACTTAAATATAGCTACTGCATCTCAGCTTCAAAAGGTTTATGGCATAGGAGAAGGTTTTTCAAATAAAATTATAGAGTATAGAAACAAATATCAGGGTTTTATAAGTACCGATGAACTTTCTCAAATTTGGGGATTAAAACCAGAAGTTATCAAGCGAGTAAAAGAGCAGTTCATTGTTAAAACACCTCGACAGGTCACTAAGTTTAATCTTAATAAAGCTACACGAGATGAATTAGTTACAATTCCTCATATTGACTACGAAATTGCAAATAATATTATTGAAGAAAGAATAATTAGAGAAGGTTTTAAAAACATTGATGATTTAACAAAAGTTGAACAGTTTCCAATAAAAAAGCTACAGATTATTAAGTTATATTTGCAACTGTAAAAAAAGCGAAACAAATGTCAAAGTTATATTTCACCGAAGAGCACAGTTTATTTAGAGAAAGTTTAAGAGATTTTCTTCAAAAAGAAGTCGTTCCACATATTGATAAATGGGAAGAAACAGGTAAAATTGAGCGTTTTATTTGGAAGAAGTTTGGAGACATGGGTTACTTCGGTTTGGCAACTCCTGAAGCTTATGGAGGACTAGATTTAGACCTTTTTTATACCGTCATATTGTTAGAAGAAATGCAGCGTATAAACTCAGGAGGTTTTGCTGCTGCTATTTGGGCACATGCTTATCTAGCGATGACCCATTTAAATAAAGAAGGAAATCACGAACAGAAAGAAAAATATTTGACGCCAAGTGCATTGGGTGATGCTATAGGCTGCCTTTGTATAACAGAACCTTTTGGAGGTAGTGATGTAGCAGGAATGCGAACTACGGCAGTTAAAAAGGAAGATACTTATATAATTAATGGTTCAAAAACATTTATTACTAACGGAGTATACAGTGATTACTTAGTGGTTGCTGCAAAAACAAACCCCGATTTAGGAAATAAAGGAATTAGCATATTTGTTATGGATAGAGATACCCCAGGTATTTCTACTACTAAATTAGACAAGTTAGGTTGGAGAGCATCAGACACCGGAGAAATTGCTTTTGATAACGTGGTAATTCCAGCAGAAAATTTAATGGGAGAGGAAAATCAAGGTTTTCCTTACATAATGCAACACTTTGCTTTAGAACGTCTAATTATGGGGGTTAATGCGCATGCTCGCGCCGAATATGCTTTAGAGTATGCCAAACAATATATGTCAGAGCGAACGGCATTTGGTAGAACAATAAATAAGTTTCAAGCTTTAAGACATACCTTTGCAGATTGTGAAACACAGATGGAAATTTGTAAACAATTTAACTATTACGTTGCAAGATGTTTAGATAATGGAGACTATATGGTTAAAGAAGCTACGATGTCTAAGTTGCAATCCACTAAAATGGCTGACGATGTTATTTATCAGTGCCTTCAATTTTTAGGTGGTTATGGTTATATGGAAGAGTATCCACTGGCTCGTATGGCAAGAGATAGTCGTTTAGGCCCGATTGGAGGCGGGACCTCTGAAATTTTAAGAGAAATTATCGCTAAAATGGTAATCGATAACAAAGATTATAAACCAGCGACATAAAATAATTTGATTAGTTTTGAAGTTTATATAATGCGGAATGGTATTTGCCATGATGTAATTATAAAACACCAAATCAACTTATAATGTATTATAATCACTTCAAACTAGTTTTTACTTTAGCTTTATTTTTGACATCTTTTTTCGTCTTTTCGCAAGTCGAACTTAAGGGGAAAGTAATTGACTCAGCTTATGTCTTACCAGTTGAGAATGCAAGTATTTACATAAAAAATACAACGATAGGAACTATTAGTAATTCTGATGGTAGATTTGTTTTGTTAGTGCCTTCAGAGCATCAAAACGATACTTTAGTAGTTTCTTCAATAGGTTTCAAGAGCTTTAAAGTATTGGTAAACGAATATGATGGTTCAAAAGATATTTTTCTTGAAGAAGATATTGCATCATTAGATGAGATTGTTATTGTTGCTGATCCAAGACCAACAACAGGAAACGGAATTGTTCTTAAGGCTCTAGAAAATCTATCCGAAAACTTACCCGATTCAGCATATCTTCAAAAAGGTTTTTTGCGTCATAAGGAGCGAAATAGTCTAGAATTTAAGTGGCTTATAGAAAGTGCAATTACGGTCTATGATTCTGGATACGGTTCAAAAAGCACAGAACATCTAAAGGTTAATGTAGATGAGATGCGTAAAAGTTATGACCTCAGAGACGTGGATAGTATATTTTCATATGTGTCATACCGAAATAGAAATACAAAGCGAAATAAATTAAAAGCTCAAGATATTAGAAGAAGTGATGTTTCTAAAGAACAATTAGTAAAATCGATTAAGTGGAATGATACTCGAGTAAATGGGCTTCAAAATTTATTTCAAGGGAAACTAAATTTGTTAAGAAATGCTCAAGACACAAAAGCACTTTTTGGAAACGATATTTTGAAGACACATCAATTTAAAATGGATACACTTCTTGTTGATGATGGTCGAAAAATTTACAAAATTAAAATAGACGAAAGTACAGATTTTGTTGGATTAGGAACTAAGGGTATATATAACGAAGGCTATAAAGCTCAAGGTTGGCTTTATATATATTATGATAATTACGCTATAAAGAAAGTAGAATATGAATTGGTAGCTTCATCCGATGCTCAGAAAAGTAGGAGTAAACGATTATTTGGCACACAAACTAATCACAAACTTGTTATCAATTATATAGAGTATAATGATAAGATGTATCCCAATTATATTTATTATGAAACACCAAAACTTGTAAATGTTGGATTAAAAACCAATAAAAGAGTTTCTCAAAAAGAAATTGATAGATATAATAGAGAGGAGCGATATTATTCTACAGTACAAGAAATTTTATTTTCTGAAATTATTTTGGATAAAGAAATTGTTCAGTATGAGTTAAATAGTAAAACATGGAATATGGATATCTTCTTATCAAAACCATATAACAAGGAATTCTGGAAAAATTATAACGTACTTTTAGAAAGTGAAGAGGACGAGCAATTAATAGATGACCTTTCGCAGAGAGCCTCTTTATTCAAGGACTAATTTTAAAAATGTAGAACTGTTTTTATAAAGCTGAATTACTTCCTATATTTGCGCCGCAAAATCTAAAAGAGAGGAGGTTAAGACCTATGTTAAAAATTCAGATAAACTCAGGAGAAAATATAGAGAGAGCATTAAAACGCTATAAACAAAAGTTCAATAGAACAGGCGTTAGACGAGAGCTTCAAACAAGAAAGCAATATGCCAAGCCTTCAATTGTTCGCAGAACAGAAATGCAAAAGGCAGAATATGTTCAAAGTTTGAAAGATTCTGAACAGATTTAAAATAAAAGAAACTAAAGAGATTAAAATCCCGTTACTATATTAGTAAACGGGATTTTTTACTTCTAGCTTTTATCATAATCAAATAAAAGCTATTTTTAATTTTACATTTAAATATATGTCGTTAAATAAATTTTCAGATTATTTATTATTAGAAAAGAAGTATTCGGTTCATACGGCTACAGCTTATATAAAAGATCTTGAAAGTTTTCAACGCTTTTTGGATACAGATTATAATATAGAAGTAATCGATTCTACAGGCTATAATGTCATTAGACAATGGATAGTCAGTTTAGTCAATTCAGGTATAACTAACAGAAGTATTAACCGAAAAGTATCATCTTTAAATTCATATTACAAGTTTTTAATAAAAACTGGTAATCTAGAAATCAATCCATTAAAAAGTCATAAAGCATTAAAAATTGAAAAGAAAATTCAAGTTCCATTTTCTCAAAAAGAGTTAAGTGATGTACTAGCGGATTTTAACCATGTAACTGACTTCAAAAGAGCAAGAAATAAACTAATTGTTGAATTGTTTTACGCCACAGGAATTAGACGTATAGAGTTAATAGAGATAAAAATTAATGACGTTGATGTTAATAATAAAACATTGAAGGTCTTAGGAAAACGTAATAAGGAGCGATACATACCTTTAATACCATCGGTTATTCAAACAATAAATGTCTACAAGGAGTATAGAACAGATTTAGAAGAAATAAAGGATAAAAATCACTTACTTTTAACCAATAAAGGTTTTAAAATTTATGAGACACTTGTTTATAGAATAATAAATAAGTATTTTAGTAAAGCATCTTCAAAGCTAAAATGTAGTCCGCATGTGCTTAGGCATTCTTTTGCAACACATTTACTAAATGAAGGTGCAGATATTAATGCAGTAAAAGAATTACTCGGACATTCAAGTCTGGCGGCAACACAAATATACACACATAATAGTATAGCAGAATTAAAAAAAGTTCACGCCAAATCTCATCCGAGAAATAATAACTAAAACCAAACTAGCTTATGAATGTAAACACGCAATCCATCAATTTTGTAGCAGACGTTAAATTAAAGGATTTCATCCAGAGACGTTTTGAAAAGTTAAATCTTTATTATGATAAGATTATTCAGGCAGATGTATATTTAAAAGTTGAAAATACTAGTGATAAGGAAAATAAAGTATTTGAGGCAAAACTAAGTGTACCCGGTGACACCTTTGTAGTAAAAAAACACAGCAAGTCATTTGAAGAAGGAGCAGATTTAGTTGCATCGTCATTGATGAGACGATTAAAAAAAAGAAAAGAAAAATTAAGGTCACATTCTTGATGAAAATTTTTTCAAAAATATTTTGAAAGAAAAAATAAAACATTACATTTGCAGTCCGTTAGAAATAGCGGGCTTTTTTATGTCAAAAATTTGACTAAAAAAAGCAGTAAAAAAGCCGATGTAGCTCAGCTGGCTAGAGCAGCTGATTTGTAATCAGCAGGTCGTGGGTTCGAGTCCCTCCATCGGCTCTTTTTTATTAAAAGAAAATAGTTCTTTATAAAGAATGAAATGTCAATAAAAAAAGCTGTATTTTTGCAGACTCAAAATTGATTATTGGGGAGATACTCAAGCGGCCAACGAGGACAGACTGTAACTCTGTTGTTTTTAACTTCGCAGGTTCGAATCCTGCTCTCCCCACAAAATTGAAATATTGATACCATTAATTAGAAATTCTAATTAAAAAGCGAGAGTAGCTCAGTTGGTAGAGCGTCAGCCTTCCAAGCTGAATGTCGCCGGTTCGAACCCGGTCTCTCGCTCTAAATTTACTGGTTACGATTTACGCTTTGAAAAAATGTGTATATCAAAAGTCGGCAGTCATAAGTGATAAGCCGGTGTAGCTCAGGGGTAGAGCGTTTCCTTGGTAAGGAAGAGGTCACGAGTTCAAATCTCGTCATTGGCTCTAAATTAAAATCGAAGTCATCATGTAAAGAGCATGAATAGTGACTTCATTTGTAGTAGAATTAAATTGAACACTAATAATAATTAAGATTAAAATAAATTAAACATGGCAAAGGCAACTTTCGATCGTTCAAAACCACACCTTAATATAGGTACAATTGGACACGTAGATCACGGTAAAACAACTTTAACTGCTGCTATTACTAAAGTATTAGCTGATGCAGGTTTATCTGAAGCAAAAGACTTCGATCAAATTGATAACGCTCCTGAGGAAAAGGAAAGAGGTATCACAATTAACACATCTCACGTTGAGTACGCAACAGCAAACCGTCATTACGCACACGTTGACTGTCCAGGTCACGCCGATTACGTAAAGAACATGGTAACTGGTGCTGCACAAATGGATGGTGCTATCTTAGTAGTAGCTGCAACTGACGGTCCAATGCCACAAACTCGTGAGCACATCTTACTAGGACGTCAGGTAGGTATTCCTCGTATCGTTGTATTCATGAACAAAGTGGATATGGTTGATGATGAAGAGTTACTAGAATTAGTAGAGATGGAAATCAGAGATTTATTATCTTTCTATGAATATGATGGAGATAACGGACCTGTAATTGCTGGTTCTGCTCTAGGTGCACTTAACGGTGAGCAAAAGTGGGTTGATACAGTAATGGAATTAATGGAAGCTGTTGATAACTGGATTGAAGAGCCAACTCGTGAAGTTGATAAGGACTTCTTAATGCCAATTGAAGATGTATTCTCAATTACTGGTCGTGGAACTGTAGCAACAGGTCGTATCGAAACTGGTATTGCTAACACTGGTGATCCTGTTGAGATTATTGGTATGGGTGCTGAGAAGTTAACTTCTACAATCACAGGTATCGAGATGTTCCGACAGATATTAGATAGAGGTGAAGCTGGTGATAACGCTGGTATCTTATTAAGAGGTATTGAGAAAACTCAAATCTCTAGAGGTATGGTAATTACTAAGCCTGGATCTGTAACACCACATGCTAAATTCAAAGCTGAGGTTTATATCCTTAAGAAAGAAGAAGGTGGACGTCACACACCATTCCATAACAACTACCGTCCACAGTTCTACGTTCGTACAACTGACGTAACTGGAAACATTGCGCTTCCTGATGGAGTTGAAATGGTAATGCCTGGAGATAACTTAACAATTACTGTTGAGCTTATTCAGCCAATCGCACTTAACATTGGATTACGTTTCGCAATACGTGAAGGTGGTCGTACAGTAGGTGCAGGTCAGGTAACTGAAATTTTAGACTAATAATAAGACTAAATATACATTAAGGTGTCCCGTTTTTTCGGGATACCTTGATTTATGTTTACGGGTTTAGCTCAGTTGGTAGAGCACTGGTCTCCAAAACCAGGTGTCGGGAGTTCGAGTCTCTCAACCCGTGCAAGCTAAGTATAGTAAGACAAAATCAATAGATTTGGTCTCAAAAAATATAGAAATCAAATGGCAGGAATAGCAACATACGTTAAAGAATCGTTCGAAGAGCTTAAAAATAATGTGACATGGACACCTTGGTCAGAAGCACAAAGGTTAACTATTGTAGTAGCGGTTTTTTCCATATTGTTTTCTTTAGCGATTTGGGGAGTCGACACAGTATTCAGTAGAGTTATTAAAGCCTATTTTGGTCTAATAGCAAATTAAACAACCATTAATCAATTATATGTCTGAAAAAAGCGGAAATAAAAAGTGGTATGTTGTTAGGGCTGTAAGTGGTCAAGAAAACAAAATCAAGACTTATATAGAAAATGAAATTTCTAGATTAGGTTTAGGTGATTTTGTTGACCAAGTTTTAGTACCGACTGAAAAAGTAATACAGATTCGTAACGGAAAGAAAATAAATAAAGAACGTACTTATTTTCCTGGTTACATTATGATACAAGCTAATCTCTCTGGGGAAGTCCCACATATCATAAAATCAATCACTAATGTAATTGGTTTTTTGGGTGAAACAAAAGGAGGAGAGCCGGTGCCATTAAGACAGTCAGAAGTAAACCGTATGTTAGGGAAAGTTGACGAATTAGCTTTAGAAGCTGATGCGAATGTTGCAATACCTTTCACAATCGGAGAAACTGTAAAAGTTATCGACGGTCCATTTAATGGATTTGATGGTACGATTGAAAAGATTAATGAAGAGAAGCGTAAGCTTGAAGTAATGGTGAAGATTTTTGGAAGAAAAACACCATTAGAGTTAAGCTATATGCAAGTAGAAAAAGTATAATAATTGTTACATTATATAGCGATTGTTTTTAGGCTTCCAATTTAAAAACAACGCACAATTTTAAATTTAAAATGGCAAAAGAACTAGACAAAGTAGTTAAATTACAAGTTCGGGGAGGTGCAGCGAATCCATCGCCACCGGTTGGACCCGCTTTAGGTGCCGCTGGAGTTAATATCATGGAGTTCTGTAAGCAGTTTAATGCTAGAACTCAAGATAAACCAGGTAAAGTTTTACCTGTGGTAATCTCTGTTTACAAAGACAAATCATTTGAATTTGTAATCAAGACTCCACCAGCAGCAGTACAATTATTAGAAGCGGCCAAAGTAAAGAAGGGATCTGGAGAACCAAACCGACGTAAAGTAGCAAAAGTAACTTGGGATCAAGTTAAGACTATTGCAGAAGACAAGATGGTAGATTTAAACGCATTCACGATTGAATCAGCTATGAAAATGGTAGCTGGTACAGCGAGATCGATGGGAATCACTGTTAAAGGAGGAGACGCTCCAAATTAAAATTTTTGAAATGGCAAGATTAACAAAAAAGCAAAAAGAAGCTAGAGCTAAAGTTGATAAGAACAAACTTTACTCAGTAGAAGAAGCTTCAGCTTTACTAAAAGAAATCACATACACAAAATTTGATGCCTCAGTAGATTTAGCCGTAAGATTAGGCGTAGATCCGCGTAAAGCAAATCAAATGGTACGTGGTGTAGTTTCATTACCACACGGTACAGGTAAAGACATGAAGGTTCTTGCATTAGTTACACCAGACAAAGAAGACGAAGCTAAAGCAGCTGGCGCCGATTATGTAGGGTTAGACGAGTACTTACAAAAAATTAAAGATGGTTGGACAGATGTAGACGTTATCGTTACTATGCCAAGTATTATGGGTAAGTTAGGACCATTAGGTAGAGTATTAGGACCAAGAGGTCTTATGCCTAACCCTAAGACAGGTACAGTAACTATGGATGTAGCTAAAGCAGTTACAGAAGTAAAAGCTGGTAAAATAGACTTTAAAGTAGACAAAACAGGTATCGTTCACGCTCCAATAGGTAAAGCATCATTTAGTGCAGATAAACTAGTTGGTAACGCAAATGAATTACTTACAACTTTAATGAAGTTAAAACCAACTGCATCAAAAGGTGTATATGTGAAGAGCATTTTTATGTCAAGCACAATGAGCCCAAGTATTGCAATTGATACAAAAATAGGATAGTAGTTAAACTTAGAATATTATGACAAGAGAAGAAAAATCCCTAGTAATTGAAGAGTTAACTGCGCAATTGGCTGATAATACAAATATCTACTTAACAGATATCTCTGGATTAAATGCCGTTGACACTTCAAACCTACGTCGTGCTTGTTTTAAAGCAGATGTTAGGCTAGCAGTTGTAAAGAATACATTATTAGAAAAGGCAATGGAAGCTTCAGACAAAGAGTTTGGAGATTTACCAACGACCTTAAAAGGTAACACCTCTGTAATGTACTCTGAAACTGGTAACGGACCTGCAAAAGTAATCAAAGCTTTTCGTAAGAAATCAGAAAAACCTTTATTAAAAGGTGCTTTCATCGAAGAGTCTATTTACATAGGAGACGACCAATTAGATGCCTTAGTAGAAATCAAATCAAGAGAAGAATTACTTGGTGAGGTTATTGGATTATTACAATCTCCTGCTAAGAATGTTATTTCAGCACTTAAATCAAGTGGTGGAGCATTAGCAGGTATCTTAAAAACATTATCTGAAAAAGAAGGATAATAAACGCTTACGCACTTAAAAATTAAAATAAAAACACACACATTAAAACGATAGAAAAATGGCAGATTTAAAAGATTTCGCAGAACAATTAGTTAATTTAACTGTAAAAGAGGTTAATGAATTAGCTGATATTTTAAAAGACGAATACGGTATCGAACCAGCAGCAGCAGCAGTAGCAGTAGCAGCAGGTGGCGGAGCAGCAGGTGGAGACGCCGCTGAAGAAAAAACTGAATTTGATGTAGTCCTTAAGGCAGCAGGTGGTTCTAAACTAGCAGTTGTAAAATTAGTTAAAGAATTAACTGGTTTAGGATTAAAAGAAGCAAAAGGTTTAGTTGATGACGCACCAAGCGCAATTAAAGAAGGCGTTTCTAAAGATGAGGCTGAAGGATTAAAAGCATCATTAGAAGAAGCTGGAGCTGAGGTTGAGCTTAAGTAAGCTCGGTTAATACCTACAATACAAGGTTTAGGTTTATCCCGCAAAAATTGCGGGATAATGCCTAGACCATTTTGTGTATATAAATAGTATGTACACTACATTACATTATTTTTAATCAAAAACGCGTTCATCGATGTTAGCAAAAAAAGCTGAAAGATTAAATTTCTCCTCGATTGTAAACAGAACTGAGTATCCAGATTTTCTGGACATTCAGATAAAATCCTTCCAGGATTTTTTCCAATTAGAGACAAAATCTGATCAAAGAGGTACAGAAGGTTTATACAACACCTTCATGGAAAACTTTCCAATTACCGACACAAGAAATCAATTCGTATTAGAATTCTTGGACTATTTTATAGACCCACCAAGATATTCAATCGAAGAATGTATAGAAAGAGGACTAACATACAGTGTGCCATTAAAAGCACGTTTGAAATTGTACTGTACAGATCCTGAACACGAGGACTTCGAGACTATTGTTCAAGATGTATACTTAGGAACAATTCCTTACATGACACCAAGCGGTACATTTTGTATTAATGGAGCAGAACGAGTTGTTGTGTCTCAATTGCATAGATCACCTGGTGTATTTTTTAGCCAGTCTTTCCATGCCAATGGTACTAAATTATATTCTGCAAGAGTAATTCCTTTTAAAGGATCTTGGATAGAATTTGCAACTGACATCAATCAAGTGATGTACGCATACATTGACAGAAAGAAAAAGCTTCCTGTTACAACATTATTTAGAGCCATCGGTTTTGAACGTGATAAAGATATCTTAGAGATATTTGATCTTGCCGAAGAAGTAAAGGTTTCTAAATCTGGATTAAAGAAAGTTATTGGTCGCAAACTTGCTGCACGTGTACTTAATACATGGCACGAGGATTTCGTAGATGAAGATACTGGAGAAGTAGTTTCTATCGAGCGTAACGAAATTGTATTAGATCGTGATACAATCATAGACAAAGAAAATATAGAGGAAATCCTTGAAGCTGGAGTAAAAACTATTCTTTTACATAAAGAAAGTGGTCAGCAAGGAGATTATGCTATTATCCATAATACATTACAAAAAGATCCAACAAATTCTGAAAAAGAAGCTGTTGAGCATATCTATCGTCAATTACGTAATGCTGAGCCGCCAGATGAGGAAACAGCACGTGGTATTATTGACAAATTATTCTTTTCTGACCAACGTTACTCTTTAGGTGAAGTAGGTCGTTACAGAATGAACAAAAAACTACAGTTAGATATCGGTATGGATAAGCAAGTGCTTACAAAAATAGATATTATAACGATTATTAAATATTTAATAGAGCTTATCAACTCTAAAGCAGAGATTGATGATATCGATCACTTATCTAACCGTCGTGTACGTACAGTAGGTGAGCAGTTATCATCTCAGTTTGGTGTTGGTTTAGCACGTATGGCGCGTACCATTCGTGAGCGAATGAATGTTCGCGACAACGAGGTGTTTACACCGATTGATTTAATTAACGCTAAGACATTGTCTTCAGTTATTAATTCATTCTTTGGTACAAATCAATTGTCTCAGTTTATGGATCAAACCAATCCATTAGCAGAGATTACACACAAACGTCGTCTATCGGCTTTAGGACCTGGAGGTTTATCTAGAGAAAGAGCTGGTTTCGAGGTACGTGATGTTCACTATACTCACTACGGGCGTTTATGTCCTATTGAAACACCAGAAGGACCAAATATTGGACTTATCTCTTCTTTATCAGTATATGCAAAAGTGAACTCTATGGGATTCATCGAAACACCATACCGTAAAGTAGAAAAAGGTGTTGTAGATATTAAAAATGCACCAACATATCTAAGTGCCGAAGAGGAAGAAGATATGTTAATTGCACAAGCAACTATTGAAGTTGATGGTAAAGGAAAAATACTTCCAGAGAAAATTATTTCTCGTCAAGAAGGTGATTTCCCAGTAATTGAACCATCAAACGTAAATTACACAGATGTTGCTCCTAACCAAATTGCATCGATTTCTGCATCGTTAATTCCATTCTTGGAGCATGATGATGCCAACCGTGCATTAATGGGGTCTAACATGATGCGTCAGGCCGTACCATTATTACGTCCTGAAGCACCAATTGTTGGTACAGGTTTAGAGCGTCAGGTAGCTTCAGATTCTAGAGTATTAATTAACGCTGAAGGCGCTGGTACTGTAGAATATGTAGATGCAGAAAAAATAACAATTAAGTACGAGCGCACAAAAGAAGAAGGAATGGTAAGCTTCGATAGTGATACCAAAACTTATCCTCTAGTAAAGT
The DNA here is from genome assembly GCF_002163855.1 of Winogradskyella sp. PC-19. Lineage (NCBI taxonomy): Bacteria > Pseudomonadati > Bacteroidota > Flavobacteriia > Flavobacteriales > Flavobacteriaceae > Winogradskyella > Winogradskyella sp. PC-19. The sequence goes on from NZ_CP019332.1 coordinate 2,716,060, forward strand.
TCAGAAAAACAAACCAAGGTACGTCTATAAACTTAAAGCCTATTGTTCAGAAAGGTGATAAAGTTGCAAAAGGACAAGTGCTTTGTGAAGGTTATGCAACTCAAAAAGGAGAACTTGCTCTTGGTCGTAATATGAAAGTGGCCTTCATGCCATGGAAAGGTTACAACTTTGAGGATGCGATTGTAATTTCTGAAAAAGTAGTTCGAGAAGATGTATTTACATCTATTCATATCGATGAGTATTCTTTAGAGGTAAGAGATACAAAATTAGGTAACGAAGAGTTAACCAATGATATTCCTAACGTATCTGAAGAAGCTACAAAAGATTTGGATGAAAATGGTATGATTCGCGTTGGTGCAGAAATCAAACCAGGAGATATATTAATTGGAAAAATTACGCCAAAAGGTGAGTCAGACCCAACTCCAGAAGAAAAACTTTTACGTGCTATCTTCGGCGATAAAGCAGGGGATGTAAAAGATGCTTCTTTAAAAGCTTCACCATCATTAAACGGTGTTGTTATTAACAAGAAGTTATTTGCAAGAGCAATAAAAGATAAGCGTAAAAGAGCACAAGACAAAGAGGATATCGAAAAGCTAGAAGATGCTTACGATAACCGTTTTGATGATCTTAAAAACGTATTAGTTGAGAAGTTATTTGCTATCGTAAATGGTAAAACAGCGCAAGGTATTTATAACGATTTAGGAGAAGAAATTATACCTAAAGGAAAGAAGTATACCTTAAAGATGTTAAATGCTGTTGATGATTATGCTCACTTAACTTCAGGAAGATGGACAACTGATGACGCTACAAATGAAATGGTAGCAGATTTAATCCATAACTATAAGATTAAGGAAAATGACCTGCAAGGATCATTACGTCGCGAGAAATTTACAATTTCTGTGGGTGACGAATTGCCAGCCGGTATTATCAAATTAGCTAAGGTTTACATTGCTAAAAAGCGTAAACTAAAAGTTGGTGATAAGATGGCAGGTCGTCACGGTAACAAAGGTATTGTTGCTCGTATTGTTCGTCAAGAAGATATGCCATTCTTAGAAGATGGAACTCCAGTAGATATTGTATTAAATCCACTAGGTGTACCATCTCGTATGAATATCGGTCAGATTTATGAAACAGTTCTTGGATGGGCAGGTCAAAAATTAGGAAGAACTTATGCGACACCTATTTTTGATGGAGCTACTTTAGAGCAAATCAACGGATTTACAGATGAAGCTGGTGTACCACGTTTTGGTCATACTCACTTATATGATGGAGGAACAGGTGATCGTTTTGATCAAGCTGCTACCGTTGGCGTTATTTATATGATTAAGTTAGGTCACATGATTGACGATAAGATGCATGCACGTTCTATCGGACCATACTCATTAATTACACAACAACCATTAGGTGGTAAAGCACAGTTTGGTGGTCAGCGTTTTGGAGAGATGGAAGTTTGGGCACTTGAAGCTTACGGAGCATCAAGTACATTACGTGAAATCTTAACTGTAAAATCAGATGATGTAATTGGTAGAGCTAAAACTTACGAAGCAATCGTAAAAGGTGAACCAATGCCAGAACCAGGACTACCTGAATCTTTCAACGTACTTATGCACGAATTGAAAGGACTAGGATTAGATATTAGATTAGAAGAGTAAAACTTAGGTACATAATTTCAGTCTTTTTTATCTGAAATTATGTGCTGAATACCATAAATAAAATGGCAAGAAGACAAGATAAGAATACAGTACAGAAATTCAATAAAATTTCTATTGGTTTAGCATCACCTGAGTCTGTTTTAGCAGCATCTCGTGGTGAGGTATTAAAGCCAGAAACTATTAATTATCGAACACACAAACCTGAACGTGACGGTTTGTTTTGCGAGCGTATTTTTGGTCCTGTGAAGGATTTTGAATGTGCTTGTGGTAAATATAAAAGAATACGCTATAAAGGTATCGTTTGTGACCGTTGTGGTGTAGAAGTAACAGAAAAGAAAGTACGTAGAGATAGAGTAGGACACATAAACTTAGTTGTGCCAGTAGCTCATATTTGGTACTTCCGTTCGTTACCAAATAAAATAGGATATTTATTAGGTTTACCTTCTAAGAAATTAGACATGATTATTTACTACGAGAGATATGTAGTAATACAGCCAGGTATAGCTATGAATGCTGAAGGAGAACCATTGCAAAAGATGGATTTCTTAACTGAGGAAGAGTACCTAAATATTTTAGAATCTATTCCACAGGAGAATCAGTATTTAGATGATACAGATCCTAATAAATTTATCGCTAAAATGGGTGCAGAATGTTTAATAGACATTTTAGCACGTATAGATTTAGACCAGTTATCTTATGACTTACGTCATAAGGCAAATAACGAAACGTCTAAACAGCGTAAAACAGAGGCTTTAAAGCGTCTTCAAGTTGTTGAGGCTTTTAGAGATTCTAACTTAAATAGAGAAAACAGACCTGAGTGGATGATTATGAAGGCTGTTCCTGTAATTCCACCAGAATTAAGACCTTTAGTGCCTTTAGATGGTGGTCGTTTTGCGACATCAGATTTAAATGATTTATACCGTCGAGTAATTATCCGTAACAATCGTCTTAAAAGATTGGTTGAGATAAAAGCACCTGAAGTGATTTTACGTAACGAGAAGCGTATGCTTCAAGAATCCGTAGATTCTTTATTCGATAATACACGTAAGTCATCTGCAGTAAAAACAGATTCTAACAGACCATTAAAGTCTTTATCAGATTCTCTTAAAGGTAAGCAAGGACGTTTCCGTCAAAACTTACTAGGTAAGCGTGTTGATTATTCTGCACGTTCTGTAATTGTTGTTGGACCAGAATTAAAATTATTTGAATGTGGATTACCAAAGAACATGGCAGCAGAGCTATACAAACCTTTTATTATTAGAAAATTAATTGAAAGAGGAATTGTAAAGACTGTAAAATCTGCAAAGAAAATTATAGATAGAAAAGAGCCAGTAGTTTGGGATATCTTAGAGAATGTTCTTAAAGGACATCCAGTATTACTAAACCGAGCGCCTACGCTTCACCGTTTAGGTATCCAAGCATTTCAGCCAAAGCTTATCGAAGGAAAAGCAATTCAGTTACACCCATTAGTGTGTACTGCATTTAATGCCGATTTCGATGGTGATCAGATGGCTGTTCATTTACCATTAGGACCAGAGGCAATATTAGAAGCGCAATTATTAATGCTAGCGTCTCATAATATTCTTAACCCTGCAAATGGTGCGCCAGTTACTGTACCCTCTCAGGATATGGTACTTGGGTTATATTACATGACTAAGTTAAGAAAGTCAACGAAAGAAGTGCCAATTAAAGGTGAAGGTTTAACTTTCTATTCTCCAGAAGAAGTAACAATTGCTTACAATGAGAAGAAGGTAGACTTGAATGCTGGGATTAAGGTTCGAACTATTGACTTTAATGAAGAAGGAGAATTAACAAAGCAAATTATAGAAACCACTGTTGGACGTGTACTTTTCAATGAAAAAGTACCTGAAGCAGCTGGATATATCAACGAAGTATTAACTAAGAAGTCTTTAAGAGATATCATTCATGGCATCTTGAAGAAGACGAGTGTGCCAGAAACAGCTGCATTCCTTGATGAAATTAAAACACAAGGGTATAAGTTTGCATTCCAAGGTGGATTATCATTCTCTTTGGGAGATATAATTATTCCGCAGGAAAAGCATACTATGATTGCTGCTGCTAACAAGCAAGTAGATGGTATTATGGGTAACTATAATATGGGTCTTATTACCAATAACGAACGTTATAACCAAGTTATTGATATTTGGACATCTACAAATGCCGAATTAACAGAGTTATCTATGAAGCGTATTCGTGAGGATCAGCAAGGATTTAACTCGGTATTTATGATGCTAGACTCTGGAGCTCGTGGATCTAAAGAACAGATTCGTCAGTTAACTGGTATGCGTGGATTAATGGCAAAGCCTAAAAAATCTACTTCAGGCGGTGGTTCAATTATTGAGAATCCGATTCTTTCAAACTTTAAAGAAGGACTTTCAATTTTAGAATACTTTATTTCAACACACGGTGCACGTAAAGGTCTTGCCGATACCGCACTTAAAACTGCCGATGCTGGTTATTTAACTCGTCGTTTAGTAGATGTATCTCAAGACGTAATTGTATATCAAGAAGATTGTGGTACGTTAAGAGGAATCGAAGTTTCTGCATTGAAGAAGAATGAAGAAGTTGTCGAGAAACTTGAAGCTAGAATCGTTGGTCGTACATCTGTAAATGATGTTTATAACCCTTTAACTGAAGAATTATTAGTTGAAGCTGGAGCTCATATTGATGATGTTATTGCTAAAAGAATTGGTGATTCTCCTGTAGAATCAATCGAAGTACGTTCACCATTAACATGTGAGGCCAAAAAAGGTATCTGTGTTAAGTGTTACGGTCGTAATCTAGCAACTGGTAAAATGGTTCAACGTGGTGAAGCTGTTGGTGTAGTTGCTGCACAATCTATTGGTGAGCCAGGTACCCAGTTAACATTACGTACATTCCACGTAGGTGGTATTGCGGGTAACATTTCTGAAGAGAATAAGTTAATAGCTAAGTTTGCTGGTGTTGCAGAAATAGAAGATTTAAAAACTGTAAAATCTAAGGATAATGAAGGTAATGAAGTAGATGTTGTTATATCTCGTACTTCTGAACTTAAGTTGACTGATGCAAAAACAGGTATTGTTTTAAGTACAAATAATATTCCTTACGGTTCTCATATTTATGTTAAGCCGGGAGCGAAGATTAAAAAGGATACAGTAGTTTGTCAATGGGATCCGTATAACGGTGTAATTATTTCAGAATTTGCTGGTAAAGTGAAGTATGAAAATATCGAACAAGGTGTAACTTATCAAGTTGAAATTGATGAACAAACAGGTTTCCAAGAGAAAGTAATTTCTGAATCTAGAAACAAAAAGTTAATTCCAACATTACTGATAGAAGATAAGAAAGGTGAAACAATCCGTTCTTACAATTTACCAGTAGGTGCACACATTATGATTGACGATGGTGAGAAAATTGAAATTGGTAAGATTTTGGTTAAGATACCTCGTAAATCTGCTAAAGCTGGTGATATTACAGGAGGTCTTCCTCGTGTAACTGAGTTATTTGAAGCGCGTAACCCATCTAATCCAGCTGTAGTAACAGAGATTGATGGTGTTGTGTCATTCGGTAAGATAAAGCGTGGTAATCGTGAGATTATCATCGAGTCTAAGTTAGGTGAGGTTAAAAAATACTTAGTTAAATTATCTAGTCAGATTCTTGTACAAGAGAACGATTATGTAAAAGCTGGTATGCCGTTATCTGATGGTTCAATTACACCAAACGATATATTAAACATAAAAGGCCCATCAGCAGTACAACAGTACTTAGTTAATGAGGTACAAGAAGTTTATCGTTTACAAGGTGTAAAGATTAATGATAAGCATTTCGAAGTTGTTGTAAGACAGATGATGCGTAAGGTAAGAATCATAGATTCTGGTGATACTATTTTCTTAGAAAATCAATTAGTTCATAAATCAGATTTCATCGAAGAAAATGATAAAATTTTCGGCATGAAAGTGATAGAAGAAGCTGGAGATTCTGAGAATTTAAAATCAGGACAGATTGTTACAACACGTCAGTTAAGAGATGAAAACTCTATACTAAGAAGAGAAGATAAGGCTTTAGTTACTGCTCGTGATGCGAGTCCAGCAACGGCTACTCCAATCTTACAGGGTATAACAAGAGCATCTTTGCAGACTAAGTCATTTATTTCTGCAGCATCATTCCAAGAAACAACTAAAGTTCTTAACGAAGCCGCTGTTAATGGTAAGGTAGATACTTTAGAAGGTCTTAAAGAAAATGTAATTGTAGGTCACAGAATTCCTGCCGGAACAGGTGTTAGAGATTACGAAAATATTATCGTAGGTTCTAAATCGGAATTTGATGAAATGATGAAGCAAAAAGAGGAAATGAATTACAACTAGTTTGTACTCAATCTCGCGAAGGCGAGAGTATAAATTTAAAGCCTTCATTCTATTAAGTTTGAAGGCTTTTTAAATTTTTGATAATAACTAAAATAATATAGAAAATGGCAGACGATAAAAAACAACCAAAACAAGGACAAATAAATATAGAGTTAGACGCATCAGTTGCTGAAGGTACTTACTCTAATTTGGCAATAATAAATCACTCAGTTTCTGAGTTCGTAGTAGATTTTGTAAATATTATGCCAGGTGTACCAAAAAATAAAGTCAAATCTCGTATAATATTAACACCTCAACATGCCAAGCGTTTAGTAAAAGCCTTAAGTGAAAATGTTAAGCGTTTTGAAAAAGCACATGGTCCAATTAAAGATTATGAGCAACCACAAATGCCAATTAATTTTGGTCCAACGGGACAAGCGTAATTTTTATATAAAAATAATTTTATCTAACAAATCCTTCAATTTTGAAGGATTTGTTAATTATTTATATATTGAATTGAATTAAAATTTATTATAAATATTATCTATAAAAAATTGATTATTTTAAGTTTAATCAAGGCTTTAATAAAAAAGTAGAATTACATGTTATTGAAAAAGTATTAAACGCTCTTAAATCGCTTAAAAAGAGTTTTAGCTACTTTTTATCTTTATTTATACTCAGAAGTATAATGAAATTTAATACTAGGATATTTTTGTTCAGTCATTTGTAATGTGAACATAGAATCAGCTAAAAATACTAATTGGTCACTTTTATCTTTTGCTAAAAAACGTTGCTTGACACGTTTGAAATCTTTAAACTCTTCACTTTTTTCATTTTCAGGTTGTACCCAACAAGCTTTATGGACATTCAAGTTTTCATAGGTACATTTTGCACCATATTCATGCTCTAGTCTATACTGTATAACTTCATATTGTAAGGCGCCAACAGTTCCTATAACTTTTCGTCCATTGAGTTCTAAAGAAAATAACTGTGCAACACCTTCATCCATAAGTTGATCAATACCCTTGTAAAGTTGCTTAGATTTCATCGGGTCAGCATTATTAATATATCTAAAATGCTCGGGCGAAAAACTTGGTACACCTTTGTAATTAATAATTTCACCTTCTGTTAAAGTGTCTCCGATTTTAAAATTCCCAGTATCTTGTAAACCGACAATATCACCTGGATAAGAGATATCTACAATCTCTTTTTTCTCAGCAAAAAATGCGTTTGGACTAGAGAATTTTAGCTTCTTATTATGGCGTACATGTAGGTAAGGTGTGTTACGCTTAAATTCTCCTGATACGACCTTTACAAATGCCAATCTATTGCGGTGATTTGGGTCCATATTGGCATGTATTTTAAATACAAATCCTGTAAATTTATCTTCGTCTGGTGCAACCAAGCGTTCTTCACTTTGTTTTGGTCTTGGCTTAGGTGCAATGTCTACAAAACAATCTAGTAATTCTCTTACCCCAAAATTATTTAATGCCGAACCAAAAAATACAGGTTGTTGATTTCCGTTTAAGTAACTTTCTTTATTAAATTCTGGATAAATACCATCAACAAGTTCGATATTATCACGCAAATCGTTAGCATGAGAGTCTCCTACCAAACGCTCTAATTCTGGCGATGATAAATCAGTAATTTCAACCGTATCTTCGATGTCTTTTTTTGGGTCTCCTGTAAAAATATTAACGTTCTTTTCCCACAAATTATAAATCCCCTTAAAGTCATAACCCATACCAATAGGAAAACTCATTGGACATACCTTAAGACCTAACTTTTGTTCGACTTCATCTAATAAATCAAAAGCATCTTTACCTTCGCGATCTAATTTGTTTATAAAAACAATCATAGGTATGTTTCGCATACGACAAACCTCTACCAATTTTTTAGTCTGTTCCTCAACACCTTTTGCAACATCAATAACAACAATAACACTATCTACAGCAGTGAGTGTTCTAAAGGTATCTTCAGCAAAATCTTTGTGACCAGGTGTGTCTAATATATTTATCTTAATGCCATTATATTCAAAGGCTAAAACAGAGGTCGCAACCGATATACCACGTTGACGCTCAATTTCCATAAAATCACTTGTAGCACCTTTTTTTATTTTATTACTTTTTACGGCGCCAGCTTCTTGTATAGCACCACCAAAAAGTAAGAGTTTTTCGGTAAGTGTTGTTTTACCTGCATCTGGGTGTGATATAATACCAAAAGTGCGTCTTCTGTTAAGTTCTGAAATAAAGCTCATAGATAATTTTATAATAATGCAAAAATATCGTTTTAAGACAAACGGATACAATTATTTTATAGTTTATTAACCTTGTGAAGTACTGTTAAACAAAATATTTATATCAGATTTAAATTTACAGAAAGAAGAAATAGTACTAGAACCTTGTGACGATTTAGCGGTTGCTTTGAAAATACCAAAGATATTTTTTGACCTGGATAAATACGATATTAAGTATGTGGCAGAGATTCAGCTTCAAAAAGTCTTAGCTATACTTAACCAATATCCAACAATGTCTATAGATATTCGTAGTCATACAGATTGTAGAGCCTCTTATGCATACAATGAAAGGTTGTCAGACAATAGAGCAAAAGCAACAAGAATGTACTTAATAGATAAAGGGGTAGCACCAAATCGATTAACAGCAAAAGGTTATGGAGAATCACAACTGGTAAATGACTGTGGTTGTGAACCTACTAATGAATCTAGTTGTTCTGAGTTAGAGCACCAAAAGAATAGACGTAGTGAATTTATTATTACAAGTATTAATGGAAAAACTTGTAATGAATAATTTTTAAGAAATTTCAAAAACTTAAAAAGTCGTTTTGTTAAAAAACGACTTTTTTTATGATATCATTATAGATTTTATTAACATTTGATTGTAATTTTGCTTTTATGATTGAAGAAAAAGTCATCTTAGTTAACGAGAAAGACGAGCAAATAGGCTTAATGCCAAAATTAGAAGCGCATGAAAAGGCGGTCTTGCATCGTGCATTTTCAGTTTTTGTATTTAATGATAAAAACGAATTAATGTTGCAGCAACGTGCTTTACACAAGTATCACTCGCCAGGATTGTGGACTAATACTTGTTGTAGTCATCAAAGAAATGGTGAAAGTAATCTACAAGCAGGAACAAGGCGATTACAAGAAGAAATGGGTTTTGTAACACCTTTAAAAGAGACGACATCTTTTATCTACAAAGCGCCATTTGATAACGGATTAACCGAGCACGAGCTAGACCATATCATGGTTGGTAATTACGAAGACGCCCCAATAATAAATCCAGAAGAAGTCGCAGATTGGAAATGGATGCCTTTAGAAGGCGTTAAGCAAGATATTGCTGACAACCCTCAATTGTACACAGCTTGGTTCAAAATCATATTCGAAAAGTTCTACGAACACATAAACATAGCCTAATGAAAGTAACCGTATGTAGACGTGCACATTTTAATGCAGCACATAGATTATATCGAAAAGATTGGAGTTTCGAAAAGAATGACCAAATATTCGGAAAGTGTAATAACCCAAACTTTCATGGACACAACTATGAATTAATAGCAGCTGTCACTGGAGATATTGACCCAGAAACAGGTTATGTTATTGATGTAAAGATTTTAAAAGACCTAATTAAGTCTGAGGTAGAAGATGCATTTGATCATAAAAATCTAAATCTTGAAGTGCCAGAGTTTCAGGATTTAAATCCTACAGCCGAAAATATTGTTGTCGTTATTTATAATAAACTAAAAGCCAAATTAGACTCTAAATTTGATTTAGAAATCACACTTTACGAAACTCCTCGTAACTTTGTGAAATATTCAGGTGAATAAGAATGCAACAAAATCTACATCCTTTAAAGTTTAGTCCTATCCTAAAAGATAAAATTTGGGGAGGCCAAAAAATTTCAAAATACCTTAACAAACCGTCTGACTCAAATCAGTTAGGAGAGAGTTGGGAGATTAGCGCTGTAGAAGGCGACACTTCTGTAGTATTTAACGGAGAGTTAAAAGGAAAATCCCTAAAACAACTTCTTGAAGAATTTAAATCTGATTTAGTCGGACATAAAAATTATGCTCAGTTTGGTAACAAATTTCCATTACTTATCAAGTTTATTGATGCAAAACAAGACTTAAGCATACAATTACACCCAAACGATAGATTAGCTGCAGAACGCCATAACTCTTTTGGTAAGACCGAAATGTGGCATGTTATGCAAGCAGATAATAATTCAAATCTAATTGTTGGTTTTAATCAAAAGGTAACACCTAAGAAATACCTTCAGCATTTAGAAAACAAAACACTTACTGAGATTTTAAATTTTGATAAAGTAAAAAAAGGAGACACTTATTTTATTGAGGTTGGTCGTGTTCACGCTATTGGTGCTGGCGTTATGCTAGCCGAAATCCAGCAGACTAGTGATATCACATATCGTGTTTACGATTGGGATAGAGTAGATGACCATGGTAATGAACGAGAGTTACACAACGACTTGGCAATCGATGCAATAGATTTTGATATGCAAGACAATTTTAGAGTACAATACAGTACCTCTAAAAATCAGTCAAACAAAATGGTCAGTTGCCAATATTTTACGACTAATTATATTCACCTTAATACTGAAGTCAAAAAACAAAACACCTTAGATTCTTTTGTGATATACATTTGCACCGAAGGTTCTGCGAAGATTACGACTGATTTTGGTATAGAAATAATTAAAAAAGGAGAAACACTTCTTTTACCAGCGGTAATCAAAAACTACAGCATACAAAGTGACAATGCCGAACTATTAGAAGTCTACGTTTAGCAACATCTTATTCGTAAAAAATCGATTAAAAATTACAGGGATTTATTACTTTTGTCGCATAAATAAAATATTATGGCAAATAAAAGAGATTTAAAGAAAGACATCAACTACGTATTAGGAGATATTATTGAAGCAGTTTACGTTTGGGAACTTGCAAATGCAGAAAAGCCAACCAAAGAGAGCGATGCAATTATAGATGAGGCTATCGTAACTTTTGACTCATTAATAGCTAAGGTAAATGATAGAAGTGCAGAAGATAAAAAAACACATTTTAAAGCTATCAATACTGAGCTTGAAACTAAAGGGCGTGAGTTGATTGAAAAAATCAATAAATTAAAATAACAATAGGTTTGCAAATTTGAATATCTAATTTAAATTTGCGCTCTGTTTTGCCGATGTAGCTCAGCTGGCTAGAGCAGCTGATTTGTAATCAGCAGGTCGTGGGTTCGAGTCCCTCCATCGGCTCTAAAATAAAAACTCCAATCGTAATTGATTGGAGTTTTTTTTATTGAATTTTAGAGGTTTCGTTTAACGTCCACTGATAAAAAATCGTTTCAATACTTCGACTTTGCTCAGTAACAGTTTTTTATCAAGCGTTAAACGAAGTTAGACTTTTAAAAATGAAAAGTCAAGCCAGTATTATGTAGAAGAAACCTTATTTAATACTATCCTGAGCTTTTTTAAAGTCAGATAATACTTTTCCTAACTTTTTACCGTAGTAGGATGCTCTGATATCTTCGGTAAGATTATTGTAGATGCTGTCTACATACTTTGCACTAGTATTTGGTATTTCGTAAAGCGCCAAGTATGGTGCGACTTCGCTATCCTTATGATTTAATGCAAAGTTAATCGTCGAGGCATATTTAAGTCTCAATAAGCGTTCAGATTGTTTGTATAGCGAATTAGTTGTGGCAGTATCGTTTTTCTTAATAGCTTCGAAGTTAGCTTCGATAAGGTCTAGATTTTTGTTTTTAAAATCTGTCATTAACTCTTGGTAGTCTTCTAATACATCTTGTTGTTTAGAGCCTTTGATTTTTGCTTCGCCAGTAAATCCTTTTAATGTGGTATTGATTTCAGTAACGCCTTTGTCTGCAAAAAACGGAATGTAATGCTCTTGCCCATCATTTTTTTGAAGCTTTAAATACAATAATACTGGTTCTTTGATATTGGCTTTAAGTTCAAAATTTGGTTCGCCTTTTACAACTACAGAGTCTAAGTCAATAATTGTAGACTTGCCGTCTTTTTGTAGATATACGACTCCTTTTTTAAGATTTTTCACATAACCTTTTAGGGTGAAGTTAGTGTCACTATCGTTGTTACAAGAAAATAATAGAGAAGCTATAATAGCTGTATATAGTAGATTTTTAATCTTAGTCATTGGTCAAAATTTTTAGCAAGGCAAATATCTCATTTTAGTTTAAAAAAACAACTAACCGCCAGCAGCAATTTGCATTAAAATTGTACAGCCAATCGCTGCTATAGTTCCGACGGCATAACCAAACACTGCTAATAAAACACCTACTGTCGCCAATGAAGGATGAAAAGCAGATGCAACAATAGGAGCAGAGGCAGCACCACCAACATTGGCTTGACTACCAACCGCCAAGAAAAAGTAAGGTGCTTTTATGATTTTTGCGACCACAATAAGTAATAACGCGTGAATGGTCATCCATATTATACCAATAAGAATAAGCCAACCGTTATCAAAAATTAAGGATAAATCCATTTTCATACCTATAGTTGCAACTAGTATATAAATAAAGACACTCCCGAATTTACTAGCGCCAGCACCTTCGTAATTTTTGGCTTTGGTATATGATAAGCCTATAGCTAGTAAGGTCGCGATACTAATCATCCAAAAGAATTCTGAGCTTAAGAATGTAAATATATTTTTTGTGGTTGAGCTCTTAATACCATCAACTAGGATTTCAAAATAAGGACCTAAATATCCTGCGCACAAATGTGCAATACTGACAGCACCAAACGCGAGCGCAGCAATAATCATAATATCTGTAAGAGAAGGATTCCTTTTTACACTTTCAGAAAATTGAGAAACTTTTTCTTTCAAATCTTCAATTGCTGAGGTGTCAGCTTTTAACCATTTATTGAAGCGATTTCTTTTTCCTATACCGATTAAAATTAATGCCATCCAAATATTTGCCACTACAATATCTACAAATACCATTCCTCCATATAGTTTTTGATTATACCCATAAATTTCGAGCATTGCGGTTTGGTTGGCACCACCACCTATCCAACTTCCAGCCAAAGTAGATAAGCCACGCCACACAGCATCTGGGCCTGTAACACCTATTAAATCTGGATTAAACAGCGCGATTAAAAGTAATGCGATTGGACCTCCAATTAAAATCCCAATTGTTCCTGCAAAAAACATAACTAAGGCTTTCCAGCCTAGATTAAATACTCCTTTTAAGTCAATACTTAGTGTCATTAATACCAAAGCTGCTGGTAATAAATAACGACTTGATACATAGTAGAGATTAGTGCCATGTTTCACAATTGAATTGTCTTTTTCTATTGTTTCCCATTCTGGTGAGATTAGCCCCAATGTTGTCAACAGGGCAGGTAGCATATATGCAACAAATAGTCCAGGTACAATTTTGTAAAACTTTGACCAGAAACCAGTTTTGAAGGATTCAGAAAAGAATACTATACCTAGAGCTAGCATTAAAAGGCCAAAAACTATTGAATCTTTTGTAAATAGAGGCGCTTTAACTATTGCTGTCGATTTTTTGCTAATAGAATTGATAAATACTTTTTTATCTTCTTTCAAAAAATCTGCTTTTTCAATCTGAATAATTCTTTTGTCAACAAAACTTTCATCAGATTTGATTTCAATATTAAAAATTATGTCAGAATCAAATACAACTTCTTTTTTAGATTTAAATTTTATTGTAGCACTATAATTATTAACTTCTACTTTAAAATTATTTACGTATTTATTTAGATTGATATCCTTAAACTTAGCAATGGAATCTAAAGTTCTTAATTCAATCTGAAACTCATTAGATTTTATGTCGTTAATCCTTACAGGTATTTCAAATTTTTTCGAACTGTTTTTATATACGCTTTCTATTATCAATTCTTGTGCAATAGAAAAATTTGAAACAAAAAACATTATAAAAAATGGTAGGATAGTTTTAAAATTTCTGTTCATAGTAGATGATTATGTATTGCAAAATACAAAAATAGAAGTACAAAAAAAGTGACTGTTACAGTCACTCTTTATCTTTTTGTTTGGGTTGGCGTTTGTGCTCTTTTAGGGTTTGCATTAACATCCACTCTAATTGACCATTAGTGCTGCGAAATTCGTCCGCAGCCCATTTTTCAATAGCTTTGAGCATATCTTCATTAATCCGTAATGCAAATGCTTTTTTCTTAGCCATGATGTTTTGGGTTATAAGTTAAAAGCACATCTTGCGCTTGTTCTTTTTTTCTTGTACCGATTAGCAGCTTTTTTCCGTTTTTTAATTCGAGTTGAATGCCAATATCGCCAGAAACATTAATAGCTCTACCTTTTGATTTGTTCCATAAAGCACCACCTTTTAATCCCCAACCACCATATTCTCCGATTGGGTCATAGGTTCTTACATGAGCGTTTTCGATTTTATTCCATTCAATTATTTTGAATTTAAGATGAAACGGGAAGAACTTATAATGGATGCCTTTTTCGTCTATTCTGGTTGTAAGTTTAAACAAGAAAATTAATCCAGAAGCCAAAATAATTCCACCAATCGTAAGAACAAATTCTGATGTAGATAAATTATCAGCTTCTTTTACAGTAACGGTTATTGGAACAATAAGACTTATAATAATTATTAGTATAAGCCATGTCTGTGTAAAGCGTTGTTCTTCTTTAAAAATTCTCATCTTATCTATTTTTATCGCGTTCTAGAATTATTAAAGTTCCAACGACTTGCTTAACTATCCAGCCTTCTCTAGCATATTGATTTAATAAATCTTCATACTTCTGTATTCGATTTCTCATACCAAGTTTTGGTACTATTACTTTATATTCTTTCATTTTATATTTTTTTTATAACGATTCTTGAATTTCTTTTTTTAAGAGCTTCAATAAAAGGCTCAAGCTGATTTTCTAACTTTCTAAAGCTAATTATCTTTTCTCTTTTTGAATTTGTAATTAATGAGACCTCATGTTCAAATTCATCTTCACTATCAATTTCAATTTTTGAAATATCAATGATTTCAATATTGTTTTTCCATTTATGTCTAAATATTAAATACAGTATTAAGCAAATAATAAAAATTAAGCCTATACTTTGTAATCCAATCGAAATATAGTCAGATATAGTTTCGGAAAAGCCCTTGATAATTTTCCTTGTTAAATTCCCAGTCAAAACAACACCGATAACAATTAACCAGCCATTGTTTTTACTGAATAATTCATTTTTAATTCGCTTCCCTTTTTTGTCAATAATATTTATTTGGTTATTCGATATTTCTAAATAACGGTCAGTTAATACAAAGCGTTCACTAGACTTATTCGTTTCCATCTTCAAATCCTTTAAATACAACGAAGGCAATTACTACTCCTATAATTATTCCGATTAAAGAACCGTAAACTGTACCCATTGTGACATTACTTGTCACAGCACCAATGGTAGTGCCAACACTCGTGCCCATTGCACTACCAATAGCAATGCTATATATTTGATTTTTATTCATCTTTTAGTGACTTAAAGTTCCTGTATTTACTACTGGAGACGCGTCTTTGTCGCCGCATAACACTACCATTAGGTTACTTACCATAGCAGCTTTGCGCTCTTCATCTAGATTGACAACATCTTTTTTGTTTAGTTCTTCAATAGCCATTTCGACCATACTTACTGCACCTTCTACAATTTTGTGTCTTGCAGCTACAATAGCTGTAGCTTGTTGACGCTTAAGCATAGCATTTGCAATTTCTTGAGCATAAGCTAAGTATCCAATACGAGCTTCGAGTACTTCGATACCTGCAATAGACAAGCGCTCATCTATTTCTTTTTCTAGAGCAGTACTCACTTCGTTAACACTAGAACGAAGTGTGATGTCTTCGTCATGACCTTCATCAGCGAAATTGTCATAAGGGTACATACTCGCTAACTTACGTACGGCAGCATCTGTTTGCACTCTAACAAAGTTTTCGTAGTTATCGACATCAAAAGCTGCTTTATATGTATTTTCTACACGCCAAACTAAAATGGTACTTATCATTACTGGATTACCTAGTTTGTCATTTACCTTTAAACGCTCACTATCAAAGTTACTAGCACGTAATGATATTTTCTTTTTTGTATAAAAAGGATTCACCCAGTAGTAACCATTCTTTTTTACAGTGCCAACATACTTTCCGAATAAAAGAAGAACTCTAGATCCGTTAGGTTGTACCATTAAAAAACCAAAAGCAATGACTAAAGCTGCTACGATACCAAATGCAGGCCATGGAGTTTCGTAGATTGGGATAAGTGCAATACTCCCAAAAAATAATATTAGGAATACAAATAACATTAGGTAACCATTTGCTGGGACGATGATTTTCTCTTCTTTCATAATTTTAGATTTAATTGGTTAATCATTTATTTTGATATTAAAATGATATCATAAAGATATAATATATTCTGTTAGTATACAAATACATTCTTTTGTTACAATTAAAAAAACTTTTTCAAGTAAAATAAAGTTTGGCACGCCATTTGCAATTATAGAAGTGTAATGATAAATGCGAGAGTCGGCTGGTTACCGACATACTACAAACGCTTTCATTACGATTGGTTGGTTAGTTAGTAAAAAAGCCGTTTCATTTGAAACGGCTTTTTTAATTGAAGATATTTTTTGAAAAGAATTACTCTTGTTTTTTAATAAATCCGACTATGGAATTAATCAATTCTGGATTGATTTTTCTAAATGATTCACCATATGATTTAGAATTTTCTAATCTATCACCTTCTATTGTAAATAAAACATGATTCATGTTATCTATAATCTTTAATTCAGCATCTGGATTTGCATTTGCTAAAAGTTTGGCTTCTTCTACAGAAACCTGTAAGTCTTTTGTGCCATTAAGGATTAGGGTCGGTGTTTTTAATTCGTTTATTAAAGTACTTGGATTGTAAGCCATCCAGGAAATCATAAATGGTTGTGTGTCTAAATTAAACATTGAAGCAAGCTCAGGCGGAAAATCTGTTGTTGTCTTGCCTGCTTTTAAATTAGATATAACCTTCTTAGTTTGATCAACAAATTGTCTTGCGGTATTATTTATTTGTTCCACAATGACATCTCCGATGTTTTGACCAGCACCAGCAATGGATATAAAACCCTTTACGCTACTATCAATTGCAAGTAGTCCGACCAAACTACCTTGGCTATGACCAGCTATGTATATGTTTGAATATTCATTTTTATCCTTAAAATATTTGACGACATCTTTTGCATCATACACAAAATCTTCAAAACGCATAGACTTAACATCGACCTTGCCAGTTTTGATTTGCTTGACGATGCGTTTATCATATCTAAAAGATGCAATATCATTTTTTGCTAATCCTTCAGCTAATTTTTTAAGATTATTACTTTTTAAAAAGTTTTGATTGCCATTACGGTTGGTTGGACCAGAGCCAGCAATGATTATAACCAAATCATTTTTACTATAACTTTTTGGAATAATTAAGCTGCCATCGATTAATTCCGAAATTTCAATCTCAGTTTCAGTGTATGTTTTTTCCTGAGCAGAAGTAAAGCTTACAAGTAGAAAAGCTAATACGTATAATATGAATTTCATGTTTTTGAATATACTTTAATAAAACAAAGATAGTTACATATTTATAAACGTTTAATGTTCGTAAAATTGTATATGAGTGAGAATTGCTGTTTGTAAAATGTGTATTTCATCGATAAAATAGTGTTTTTTACAGATAAATGTTAAAATTAAGTGTATTTCATCGATAAATAGGGTTTTTAATCGTTGTAATTAAAATACGCTATTATATTTGTGGTGTACTAAATTAGTTTTAGTTCAATGGATTAATTAATTAAATATTTGCATTATGTTGTTGGCTTTAGAGACCCTGAATCTACTAGCATAAAATCAAAGCAAATTAGGAAAACCGAGATTGAGGGATCTCGGTTTTTCATTTTTATAGACTTTTATAATTATTAATTTATAGTCCTGAATGTTAGATTAATTCGCTCTCCTATTTCTTTTTTTGTTTTTGCTATTTGATGTAACCAATGTTCTTGCATAGCACCTTTCATAATTAATAAACTACCGTGTTTAAGTGTAAGCTTATGTCTTTCATTTTTTATTCTTCGGTGTTTAAAATGGAATGGACGTTCTTCGCCAAAAGTAACAGAAGCAATTACAGGATGTTTACCCAATTCTTTCTCGTTATCTGCATGCCAACCGTTACTGTCATTTCCGTGGCGGTATAGATTTAATAAAACAGTATTAAAATGAGACTTTGCTAACTCTTCTACTTTATGTTTAATATTTGTAATTTCAGAAGTATAAGGTTCTGGATACATAGTAATACTAGAGTAAGAGTATGGTTTGTTATTCTCACTATAAAGCGCTGTTAATCTTGGCTGTTTATAGGTTTTTCCAAATATAGTAATGTCGTCTTCTTGCCAATTTGTATTATGACGGAGCGACTTAAAATGTGTGTCAGCTTCAGTCTTTGAAAAACAATTTGGTACATAAATAAGATCTGCATCTGGTAAATGAAATTCTTGTTTTTCTTCAGAAAATAAATCCATAAATATTTTTATCTAAATTAGCCAATATGAAGTTTTACAAAAATAGAGTATTTATCCTTTTTGTTGGATTAGTCTTTTTGGCAATGCAGCAAAAAAATGCGATTCCTGATAGTTTTGTAAAGGTTTCTGATGTAATTTCGGATTTAAATGTTGAGCTTAAATATTATTCAACTCATAATTTTGTTGGCGATACTATAGATGGTTATAAATCCAATACGCTTTATCTCACTAAGGCATCTGCAAAGCGCCTAAAATTGGTTCAAGATGAGTTGCAAACGCAAAACTTATGTCTTAAAGTTTATGACGGTTATAGACCGCAGCGTGCAGTCAATCATTTTGTGCGTTGGGCACGACAGATTAATGATACTTTAAAAAAGGCTGAATTTTATCCTCATGTAAACAAGCGAGATCTATTTAGAGAAGGTTATATAGCTAGTAAATCAGGACACAGTCGCGGTAGTACCGTTGACTTAACAATCACTAATGGAGAAACTGGAATTCCTTTAGATATGGGAAGCCCTTTTGATTTTTTTGGTGAACAATCTTGGGTTGATTATCCCAATATTACTGAAGAACAAAAGAAAAATCGTCAGCTTTTACAGTCAGTAATGATTAAGTATGGCTTTAGAAATTATCCCAAAGAATGGTGGCACTTTACGCTACGAGGAGAACCATTTCCAAGCACTTTTTTTGATTTTGAGATTGTGGATTAATCTTTATAAACATGTAGGTCTATACCAATACCGTAATTGTTAAGTCCTTTTTTAAATAACGAAGACTTTAAGCCATTTCCTTGTTTGAAAACTTGCCAGTTATTACCATTAATAAACACGCGTTTCACAAAAGTTTTGTGACCTTCGATTTCGTCTGTAAAAGGTAAAAGTGGTCTAAAATTAGTAGGTATTTTGACAATACCATCTCGACCCTTTATTTCTTTATATTTTTTGTTTGGCAATAGTTTGCCATTTTTATCTGTATAGCCTAAGACTTGTATCGAAATAAAAATACCATTTTCTGGCATTAATATGTCTTGTTCGGTGATGTCTAATTCATGATAATCGCCATCTTTTTCTGTAGTTCTAAAAACAATAGTTTCGGTGTTCAGATTTTTACCAGGCTTACCATTAACACTTTCATATATGTTTACTTTAAACAAAGTTGAGAATCTTTTTTTATCCTTATTAGAACGTTTACGTTTTTTCCAATCTTTAGACTCTAAAGCAATCGGGAATTTTACCTTTGCTATGCGTTTTTGTTTGCTATCATTGTTAGAAAAAAACACAGCGATTTCCGACTCAATTGTAGGTAGCCAACAATTGTAGTAATCATCGTCGAGAAAAGGCTTTATAGACTCAGTTTTATATTTTTTGTTCCTATTTACTCTAACTCCAATTATGATTTCATCGAGCTGGTCAGCTTGTGGTTGTAAGTATAACTGAGGTTTTATATCAGTCGAAGCAATAGCTAAATCTTTAAATCCCAAAGCCGAAATAAAAAGCGAGTCGATATCAGGATATAATTTTTTTGTAAATAAAAAAGTACCTGCGTCATCGGCAACAATGCCATTACCATTTCCGAAAGAAATAGAAGCATAAGATACTTCTAGTTTAGATTCTGAATCTATAATTGAAATTTGAGATTCGGCTTTTAAAACAAACACAAGGCAAATAATAAGGCTAAGTCTTTTCAGCATGAATTAAAGATACATTTTTTGCGATATAAAAAAAGCCGTTATCAATAATTATGATAACGGCTTTTAATTAGGTTGATTGATTGTTAATTGTCTAAGTCTTTTTTGGTTTGTGTGTAACCGACGTAAAGTCCAACACCAGCCATAAAAAATATCACGGCTGCCATAGCGCCTTCTTCCAGCTCAGTATAAGTATCAATAATTGCTGCGATGAATGTGCCTAAGCCAATACCCATTAAAAGAAATGCAAAGTTGATGACGACAACTTTCCAAGAAGAACCTCTTTTACCAATATTAAAAATACTAGCGTCTGCTCCTTTTTCTATAAGTGCTAAGCGTTCTTTGTTACGTGTAGAGAAATACAAGTAAATAATTCCAAAAACGACGAGGAAAAAACTAATAGGTATTAATAATTCTGCGGCGTCGTCTGATGTGCTCATAAGTAAACTGGTTGTCATAATGTTTGTTTTTTAATTGATTAATTTTAATGCGTTCATAGCTTATGACGATAGCTTTGAGATTTAGGTTACAAAAATTTTATTTTTTTTATTTCTGTAACCTAAATCAAGTATAAGTCGTCTTAGAATAAAATGGCCACTAACGACAATCAACTAATAACACGTGTCTTGGATGGAGACCATCATGCCTATGGGCAATTGGTTAACCGATACAAGGACTTGGTCTTTACTTTAGCTTTACGTATGTTAAAGCATAGAGAAGAAGCAGAGGAAGTAGCGCAAGATGCATTTATAAAGGTTTACAGGTCGTTAGATAAGTTTAAGGGCGATTCAAAGTTCTCGACATGGATATATAAGGTTACTTATAATACCTGTTTAGACAATATAAAAAAGAATAAGAAATACCTAAATAACGTGCCTATCGATGATTTTACATTTAATAAGCTAGAAACCATTGATAACGCTTTAGAAGGAATGATCAAAGCAGAGAAAACAGCGGTGATTAAACAAAGTATTAATATGTTGCCGTCTGAGGACAGCTATATTTTAACACTATATTATTTTGAAGAATTATCTTTAGAAGAAATGACAAAAATAATTGACGCTTCGTCAAATACAATAAAAGTGAAACTCTTTAGAGCTCGAAAAAAATTAGCCGTAATTTTAGAAAAGCATTTAAAGACCGAAAATATGAGTAGTTATGGAAGATAGAAAGTTGGAAGCATTTGTAGATAAGGTGATGTCAAATGATACGTTAGAAAAACCACCTATGAGTTTTACTAATGAGGTCTTAGGGAAGTTAGATATTAAGTCTAAGTCAATTACTTACGAACCATTAATTTCTAAATGGGTTTGGATTATTTTAGGTATATCGTTATCATTAATTGTAGCTTACGCCTTATTTAACCATGAAGGCTCAGATACTAGCTCAAGATTATCAGAGTTTTTGAGTTTTTCAAAAATTGAATTTAAGCCATTACAGGACATAGACTTTAATGTTTCTAAAACCTTAATTTATTCTGTAGTTGCTTTTTCTATAATGATTGGATTACAAGTACCTCTATTAAAATCTTATTTTAATAGACGTTTACAATTTTAGTTTGGGTAAAACCAGAACGGAATTCTAGAAACATATATTTCTGATGTATCTTTATTCCTAGTAATTTGTTTTCGGGTAATATTCATTAGATGTTTACCTTCTGGTAGATTTTTAATATTGATATAAGTTTCAAAACCTTTTTGACGTTTCTTATTTTTTGCTAATATAAATTCACTTTCATACAGAGTTGTATCAATTTTTACACGATATACTTCGTTTAATGTTTTCATGTATTCACGCTCTAAACTATCCACTCTAGTAAATAAATAGTTGTCATTTGTAAAACTCATTTGTGAGGTTAAGCCGCGTTTATCTTTTTCTGGTTTTAATCCTTGGTTGAATGAGAAAATATCGTCTTCTATGACGTCTCTATAAACCATAAAAATTTTAAGGTATCTATCTGTTATTACTTTTGAAGGTAATGATGCACGTTTTATAAAATCTTTATCTTCGATTGATAAATCTTCGTAGTTTGAAGAATTACCAATTATTGAATTAGAACTATAATTACGATTAAAGTAGTTCGAATTCATATTTGTAAAAGATGAGCTAAAAAGTATTAATATATATGCGGGTAGTAATGCTAGTATAATGCGTTTTCCAAACTTGTTATCCAAAAAATTATAGACAATTGGGCGATATAAAAACGAAAGTGTTACAAAACTAAACACCCAATAAAAAGGGAAATATATTTTGCTTAACCACTGTTTCTTCTTTAACCAACCTTGAGTAGCAAAGTCTATAAAAGTTAAAATCATTCCAAAAGCTATAAAAACAATCAAGGGAATGCCTATTATTTTTGCAATTGTGCCACCAAATACCTCTCCATTAAGAAAGATGCGGATAATAGCCATAATACAAATTATGGTAAAAGCTAGTGCTAAAACATAGAAAATTAATAAAAATGAAATAGCAAAAATAATACTACAGTAAGTCTCTAGTTTTGAAATGTATTTGTCAAAAGAGCCAACTTTATTTTTAAGATGTTTAGTGAATTTTGGGCTGTATTTTAAATATTCATAATCTATATCCCCAGAAACATAACGCAACCCTAAAGCACCTATCCATAAACCTCTTAAAACAACATGGAGCAATAAATTAAATAATAAAATCAAACAAGAGATATAGCCAATCATTAATATGGCAAACGCATATGGATTATCGTTAATCTGTGTTTCGGTGAGCAGGACTTGAAACTTTGGATAAGCAGAAAATAAACCAAATATTGCAAAACCAGAAATTAGTAATTCTAACTGCCAGCTTTCTTCTTGTAGTCTTTGCAGTAGCTTTTTAAAAGCAGGATTATTGTAGTCGTTGCTCATTTGTAAAGGTATATTAGATCTTAAATTTAGTAATATTGAAATTAAAAATAGATTTTTTTAATCATTTTGAAACCTTCAAGAATTTTTCACGTTTTTATAAGTAGACAAGCTAACCAAACTAATGCAAAATAAAGTCAATCAATTAATTAAAAAATGTAAGCGCGGTAATCAAGTAGCCCAAATGCAGATTTATGATAGTTATTGTAATGCAATGTATAATGTGGCTTTACGGTATTTAAAAAACGAAGAAGACGCTAAGGATGTTATGCAAGAAGGGTTTTTAAAAGCGTTTTTAAATATTGAATACTATGAAGAAACTGCAACATTTGGGAGTTGGTTAAAGCGAATAATTATCAATAAATGTATCGATATGATACGGAAACATCAATTTGATACCAAATCCTTAGAAAACGAAAATTTGCACATTGTAGATGACAATGATTGGCAATTTGAATCTTCAATAACAAAAGAACAAATTGTAAAAACGATAAAACAATTACCAGAAAAATACAGATTGGTCATTACGCTTTACCTAATAGAAGGTTATGACCACGAAGAGATATCGCAAATACTAGATATCGCCATAAAAACATCAAGAACACAATTGCGTCGAGCAAAATTACAATTACAAGAGCAATTAAAAACACAATACAATGAAGCGAGATATTAGAGAGTTATTTGAAAAAGAAGATTTGGAAGCAACGCAGAGCCTAGCAAAAAATCACCGTAAAGAATTTTTACAAAAATTAGAATCTGAAGCATCTAATAAATCTCTCAAACCTAAAAATCTAATTTTAAAAATCGCAGCCATATTTATAATCGCATTAATGGTTGGATATTTCGTAATTAATAAAGACGAAGCTGAAGAAATCTCACCATTAGTCGCGCAAATTGAGGCAGTAGAAATGGAATATCTAGAAAGTATTCAGGCTGAGTGGATAAACTTCATTAAGCTTACTGATGATGAAAATTTGGTAAAACGCTACGAAAAAAGACTCAACGATTTAGATTATGATTATCAAGTAACTTCAGAAAACTTTAAAAAAGACCCTAATAATATTCTAGTAGTAGAGAGCTTAATAACCAATCTTCAAACAAGATTGCAATTACTCAAAGACATACAGAAGCATATCAAGATATTAAATCAAAAAAACGAACAAAATGAGAATACTATTTAAAATGGCTTTACTGATGCTCATCACATCTGTAAACTTAAATGCACAAGATTTTAGAAAAATAAGTTCTAAATCTATACCTGCGACAAAGGATATGAGTGTCATATTTAACTTAAAGAATACTACCGTTAGGATTGAGGAGTCTACTGACGGTAAAATTCATTACAATTATTCAATGGAATTTACTGGCTACACAAAAAAACAAATAGCCGAAACATTAAAAAAAGTAACTATAAAAACAGCTCATTCTAAAAACCATATGACTTTAGAAGTAGATAGTGATAAGGTGATACAGTTACTTAACTATTCAGTAGATGATGTTGATGAGTTGATGTTTAGACCAAAAAAATCGAGCTATTTCAACAAGAGTTCAAGCGATACTATTGTTAGAGTGTCTAAAGATTCCATGTTACAAGCGGTTCGTCGAAATAGAAATTCCAATCCTAAGCAGTTTCTGCAGCAGTTTACTTTTTTCAAAGGAAATGACAGAAATAACATGTTCAATGAAGTAAGTAGTAAACGTGTTGATATTATGAAGAGTAAATTTGTAATAAAAATTCCACCGTTTATTAAGCTAAATATTAATGCAGATAATTCTAATATCTACTTTAATGGAGAAATTCAGAATGAGTTATCTATAAACCAAACTAAAGGAAAGCTTAAAGTTGAAGAACTTAGAAATGCTTACAATAATATTATTTTGAATAATGTACTTTCTTTTGAGGCTCAAAATATAGTTGGTGGTAATTACAAACTTAAGAGCTTATATCATTCTAATATAGTAGCAATATCTAGTGTAAAAGTAGAATCAGAATTCTCTAAAATTAAGTTTGGAGAAATAGGAAGAGCTACAACTATCACAGATTTTAATAGCGAATATTGGTTTTACAATTGGTCTAATGATTTTGAGCGTTTCAATTTGTATTCAGAATATTCTAAAATTCACCTTTTTTATCCAAAAGCTAACCATAGTCTAAGTGCTATAGGAAACAATACCAAAATGTTGTTGGGTAATGGTGATTTTGAAGTCGAAATGCAACCAACACGCAACGGTGAAAAATTTACAATGATGACAAAAGGTGCCAAAGACGAAACCAAGCCAGTTAATGAAATCTATTTCGATATTGTACATGGCATCATCTTCACTCACGAGGATTCGATCAAACAAATAAATAAAGACTAAATCATGAAAAAATTACAAGTATTAGCTGTCGCATTAATTTGCTTCAGCGGTTTAAAAGCACAAGAAAGTCAAACTCTTCAAGTCGATTTTAATTCTGCATCAGACCTAAAAATGGAAACTGAATATTCTTCGGATAATTATGAACTTAGTGATATTCTCGATTTTGAGGGAATTGATTATATGAAAGTAAATTTTACAGGAAAGCAGTTAAAAGGGAAAGCATATAAAATCACTGTTAAGGAAATATGGAATGGAAAAGTAAAGTCTGAATCTGTGGTTGTTGATAGTAAAAACTTAGGATTACCTCAATTTGCAACTCTTAAAACGGAGGAATTTAAAATGCGAGTACTATCAAAACATACTAAAGACAATAAGCTACAAATGAAATTTAAATTTCCACGCTTTAGTACTAATGTAGAATATAAGGCCATTAAGTCAAATGACTACAGTCTTAGAAACATAGCTGATGAAAGTGAGTTAGAATTAAAATATAATGAAGCTTTCTATCTACTAGCATACATTTTACCATACGAACGAGAAGACGGTTCAAAGTCTTGGTGCGAAGTCGGCACCTCAGGAAAGAATTTAGAAAATTGGGGTAAAAAATTTGGTATTAAACACTACCTACTTTTTGAAATGAAGTTTGAGTAATTATACTTAAATGTTTTATTAATAAAAGAAGCATTGAATTAATACCAACGCTTCTTTTTCTTTTTAGCGCCAGCGCCTTTTCGACCTTTTTTATACTTGCTGCCTTGTTTTTTGTGAACAATTGGTTTTGCTTTTGGGTCTAGAGGATATGGATGTTCTTCTTCGATAGGTATTTGAACATTTATTGATGACTGAATATTTTTAATATAGTTTTTTTCATCTGCAGAGCATAGTGAATATGCTGTTCCGATATTACCAGCACGACCCGTACGACCGATGCGATGTACATAGGTTTCTGGTACATTAGGTAAATCAAAATTTACAACAGCATCAAGTTCGTTAATATCAATGCCACGAGCGGCAACATCAGTAGCTATAAGGATATTTACATAACCGTTTTTAAATTTGTTAAGTGCATTTTGTCGGTCAGTTTGTGATTTGTCGCCATGAATACTATCTACTTTATAACCGTTTTTGAGTAATGTTTTTTCAAGCTTATCAACACCAAATTTAGTACGCCTAAAAATTAGAATACTTCCTTTGATAGTATTTCTCAATAAGTGCAAACACAACTCAATCTTGTTACGCTTAGGTACGTAGTATAAAATCTGACTAATATCACTTGCAATAGATTTATTTGGTGTGACGTCAATACGCTGAGGTTCATTTAAGATTGAGCTTGCTAACTGTTCAACTTTATAGGGTATTGTAGCAGAAAAAAGTAATACTTGTTTGGTCTCAGGACACAAACGTTCAATTTTTTTGACATCATCAATAAATCCCATGTCTAGCATTAAGTCGGCTTCGTCTAATACAAAAGTTTCTATATAGTCAAGATTAACGTAATCCTGTTTGTGTAAATCTAACAAACGTCCAGGTGTAGCTATCAAAATATCAATGCCCTTCTTTAAGATGTCAATTTGTGGTTCAATTGATGTACCTCCAAATAATACTGCTGTGCGTAAGTTGGTGTATTTGGCGTAAGTTTTAAAATTTTCGTTAATCTGTACAGCCAATTCTCTTGTTGGACTTACGATTAAAGCACGTATTTTTTTACCACGTTTTGGAGCATCTTGTTTATCAAATAGTAATTGTAAAATGGGTAAAGCAAAACCAGCTGTTTTTCCTGTACCAGTTTGCGCGGATGCTATGACATCTTTTCTTTCTAATATAGCAGGAATACAACGTTGCTGAATTAGCGTTGGCTCATCATAACCAGAATCTGCAACGGCTCTTAAAAGCGGCTTAATAATTTGTAAGTCTTTGAATGACATTTATAAATATTTGCCACAAAGGTAGTTTAAAAATATTGAGATGTTTTTTGTTTATTTTGAAGAAATGTCATCTTTAGTTTCGAATTTTCCATCCTTACCAGCAGAAAATAATTCAAAGCTAGTGTTAGTAGAGTCAATGGAATAAAAATAAGGTCTTTTCCATTCATCTGTTAACCATTTTTTGTGAAGAGGTTTTGACTTAATCATTATTTCTATTGTTCTAGGAAGTGAATTGTATTCAGATTTCCATTGTATTATGTATTCTGAAATTTCGATTATTTCTTTTTTTGTCTTTTTAGGTTTTGAGTAATTGTCTGAATACCAGAGATATCCAAAAAAGAGAATTATAAGAGTTATAAATACTTTGAAAATAGTTTTTATAGATGGGCTTAAAAAATATTTTCGGAAGGTGCGTGATTTTCCATCTGCTTTTTCTAGTTTTTCTATTTTTCTTTGATGTTTAAAGTCAGAAAAATCAAGACCAAACCAAACTAAAATTTCAAGAAAAAATTCAAGTATTTTCATTAATCCAAATAAACATTACTAATCAAACGTTCAACTGTCGGGTGGTCATTTCCTCCAGCAGGCTCGATAGTAATATTTAGAGATTCAGCATTATTAATATAGGTCATTGCAATAAGTTCCTTATTTTTTGGAATAACGCCCATATCAATCATTTCGCCATCGACATCTGCCCACATTTGGTAGTCATGGTCAGCATCTAGTTGAGGTAATTTTTTTGTGTTAATTACTACTGATTTATTTTCGTGATTAACAAAACTTACAATTTTTGCTTCAGGAGATAATTTATTTCCCGTTAAAATATATTGCTCTGCATCTGGATTGGATAAAGCTGCATACCATTTACTAGCTTCATCATAATTTTTAGAGATTCCATTTAAATCTTCCTTCAATGCTTTATTCTGCTCACTAACTATTTGTAAATCATCTTTAACACTATTTAGTTCAGAATATAACCAAATTGAACCCAGTAAAAAGAAAGCGGCAAAACTGGCAGCAATACCTAGCCAAAATTTATTACTATTCGTAGATTCAGAAATAGTTTTATTATTTGAAGTCTTGATTTTAGATAATAACTGAGTTTTTAAATGACTTGGCAGATTTATAGCATTTTCAATACCCAAATTTTCAAAATCAGATTCTATTTCATCTAATCTTACTTTGATTTCAGTATCTGATACCAGTAACTTCTCGATGGATCCAACCTGTGTTGCATCGAGTTCGCCGAGCACATATTGCTCTAATAATCCATTTTCTAATAGTTCTTTCTTTGTCATCATCACATTACATCTATCATTAGTAACAAAAACACTACAATTCTAACATATGTTTTTCGAAGCTGTTTTAGAGCTTGCTGAACATAAGATTTAAATGTACCTAATGGAACATCCATTTCGATATGAGCTTCTCGATGAGTTAACCCATTAAAATAAACTAGTTCTATTGCCTTTTGGTGATGAGCTTCTAGTTTAGTTATAGCACCATTCAATTCTAAAAAATTGCGATTTACTGTTTCTGATTCTTCTTTATTATCATATACACTTAAATCATCGGTTTGGATGAGTATATTGTTCTTTCTCAGATAATTTAACACTTTGTTTTTCGCAATTCTGTATGCCCAAGTGTAAAAACGCCCTTTTTTGTTGTTATACTGATGCGATTTATCCCAAATAGTTATAAAGGTTTCTTGTAATAAATCTTGTGATAGTGCTTCATCACGAGTCATTTTAATAATTACACTATATAATGCACCCGAGTATTTATCATATAGTAATGATAATGCACGTTCTTCCTTAGCTTGAAGTTGTTTAATAAGTAGTGCGTCGTCTTGCATTAGTGTTAAAGATTTGCCAAAAGTATAGACTTGCTCATCCAGAGCAAACAAGGCTGTGTAAATATAAATGAAAGCACATCAAAACAAAAACATGTGCTCTAACATTTAACCAAAAAAATTTAAAACAAAAAAATTATGAAAAAGTTAGTATTCATTTTTAGTATGGTAGCAGCATTAACATTTAACACTGCCGCAACAGCACAAAAAACAATTGTAGATGTAGCTGTCGGTAACAAAGATTTCTCAACATTAGTAACTGCTTTGAAAGCAGCAGATTTGGTATCTGCCTTACAAGGAGATGGACCATTTACAGTATTTGCTCCAACAAATGCGGCATTCGGTAAAATTGATAAAGCAACATTAGGTAGTTTATTAGAACCAAAAAACAAGAAGGCATTAGCAAACATCTTAACTTATCATGTAGTTCCAGCTAAATTAATGGCTAGTGATGTAGTAGCGGCATTAAAAAAAGGTAATGGCAAAGTTGAAGTAAAAGGACTTAATGGACAAGTATTAACTGTTATGTCAAAAGATGGAAAGATTTGGATTAAAGACCAAAAAGGTAATTACAGTGAGATTGTAGCGACAGATGTAAAGGCAGATAATGGAGTAATCCACGTAATTAACACAGTAGTTATGCCTAACTAATATTTAGGAAAAACTGCTATGAAAAAGGAGAAGCACTTGCTGAAAAGCAGGTGCTTTTTTTTATGCTAGATATTTTGGAGAAAAAATATCTGTGACATTTTGACATTTTCTGAATATTGGCAGTACTTTTGCCATCTGTAAATCGAAGATTTAAAATTTAGTCTAAAAGCAATGGGCAAAAAAGATAAAAACCAAGAGGTCGAAGAACCTCAAATTGAAGCAACTGAAACAGAAACTGCTGAAGAAGAAGTACTAACTGTTGAAGAGCAATTACAAGAAGATTTAGCAAAAGAAAAAGATAAGTTTATGCGTCTTTTTGCTGAGTTCGAAAACTATAAAAAACGAACTACAAAAGAGCGTATTGAATTGTTTAAAACAGCCAGTCAGGACGTTATGGTGTCTATGCTACCGGTATTGGATGATTTTGAGCGTGCATTAATGCATATCGAAGAAGATAAAGAAGCTGAAGAATTACGTAAAGGTGTATTGTTAATTTACAATAAGTTGATTTCAACGTTAGAGCAAAAAGGTCTATCAAAAATTGAAATTAATCAAGGCGATGTGTTTAATGCTGATAATCACGAGGCAGTAACGCAAATACCAGCGCCAACTGAAGACTTAAAAGGAAAGATTATTGATGTAGTAGAGCGTGGATACAAACTGGGCGATAAAGTTATTCGCTTCCCGAAGGTAGTTATTGGTCAATAATTAAAACAATTTTGTTTTACTGAAAATACATTATGAAAGAAGATTATTACGACATATTAGGCGTTAACAAAAGTGCCTCAGCTGCAGAAATTAAAAAAGCATATCGAAAGATGGCTTTAAAATATCATCCAGATAAAAACCCTGATAATAAAGAAGCAGAAGAAAAGTTTAAAAAAGCTGCTGAAGCATATGAAGTTTTAAGTGATGCTGACAAAAAATCACGTTATGACCAATTTGGACACCAAGCTTTCGAAGGTGGTGCCGGTGGTTTCGGTGGTGGCGGTATGAATATGGATGATATATTCAGTCAGTTTGGCGATATTTTTGGAGGCGGCTTTGGTGGTGGTTTCGGCGGCTTTGGTGGCGGCGGACGTCGTGTTGTAAAAGGAAGTAATCTTCGTATACGTGTTACACTTACTTTAGAAGACATAGCTAACGGTGTCGAAAAAAAGATAAAAGTTAAGCGAAAAGTCCAAGCAGATGGTGTAACCTATAAAACATGTAGTACATGTAACGGACAAGGTCAAGTGACTAGAGTTACAAATACAATCCTGGGAAGAATGCAAACAGCCTCAGCTTGTCCAACATGTGGTGGAGCTGGTCAAAGTATAGACAAAAAACCTTCTGAAGCAGACGCTCAAGGATTAGTAGCTAAAGAGGAAACTGTAAGTGTCAAAATACCTGCTGGTGTTGTAGATGGAATGCAGCTTAAAGTTACAGGGAAAGGAAATGCAGCTCCAGGTGATGGAATGGCGGGTGATTTATTAGTCGCTATACAAGAAGAAAATCATGAGACTTTAAAGCGAGAAGGCGATAATTTACATTACGATTTGTATGTAAGCTTACCTGACGCAGTTTTAGGTTCTTCAATGGAAATAGATACAGTAACAGGTAAGGTACGTATCAAAATAGAACCAGGAGTTCAGTCTGGAAAGATTTTACGACTAAGAGGTAAAGGTATACCGAGTATTAATGGTTATGGTAAAGGAGATTTACTAGTTCATGTTAACGTTTGGACGCCAAAAACATTAAACAAAAAACAAAAAGATTTTTTTGAAGGTATGAGAGAAGATGAGCATTTTCAGCCAAAACCTGAAAGTTCAGATAAGTCCTTTTTCGAAAAAGTGAAGGATATGTTTTCTTAAAATTTAATCCTATATCATAAAAAATAGTATATTTGAATTATCGCTTGTGCTAACAGGCGATAATTTTTCTTTTTCATAGCAATTTTTTCCCATCCTTATTTAGTTATAAGGGTGGGTTTTGTTTTTTTATGCCTTTCTGTAATAGTTTATATTACTTTTAGTATTCCGTCTTACATTTAATATATTTACGTTTCTAAGAAAAATTCAAATTTATATATGAGTGATTTGTTGGTAGCTGATTCAGTTTCTAAAAATTTTGGAGATTTTAAAGCACTTAATAACGTATCCATTTCCGTTCCGAAAGGAAGTATTTTTGGGCTTCTTGGTCCTAATGGTGCAGGTAAAACCACCTTAATACGCATTATTAACCAAATAACTATGCCAGATGAAGGTAAAGTATTGTTAGATGGACAAGCTTTAAAACCGGAGCATATTAAGGATATTGGCTATTTGCCAGAAGAGCGAGGTTTGTACAAATCAATGAAAGTAGGTGAGCAAGCATTGTACCTAGCTCAGCTTAAAGGTATGTCTAAATCTGAAGCAAAAGCACAACTAAAATATTGGTTCGATAAGTTTGGGATTGGTGCTTGGTGGAACAAAAAAATTCAAGAATTAAGTAAAGGACAAGCACAAAAAATTCAATTTATAGTTACTGTTTTGCACCGTCCAAAATTGCTGATTTTTGATGAACCCTTTTCAGGATTTGACCCTATAAATGCAAATCTAATAAAAGATGAAATCCTAAAACTACGTGAAGATGGAGCTACTGTGATTTTTTCAACGCACCGTATGGAATCTGTAGAAGAGTTGTGTGACCACATTGCATTGATTCATAAATCTAATAAAGTATTAGATGGAAACCTTGTTGATATTAAACGACAATTTAAATCCAATACATTTGAGATTGGTTTACAATCAAATAATAAAGAAGCAGTTATCAAAGAAATCGAAAATATGTTTGAAGTTGCACCAGCGACCTTCAAGAATGTATATGATGATGTGAAGTTGAATGTAACAATTAAACCTGAAACTTCTCCTAACGAACTTTTGTCGTTCTTGACCTCAAAAGCAGAGGTCCATCATTTTGTAGAAGTCATTCCGTCTGCTAGTGATATTTTTATTCAAACTGTAAAAAACAATTAAGAGTATGAATCATCTTCCTCTTATCATAAAACGCGAGTATTTGACAAAGGTCAAGAATAAATCATTTATTATTATGACTTTTTTAAGTCCACTAATTATGATTGCTTTAATTAGCGTCGTGGCATATCTATCTCAATTAAATAAGGATAAAAAAAGAACGATTTCTATCCTTGATGAATCTGGACTTTTTTCCGAAATCTTTAAGGATACAGATAATACAACTTATAATTATATAATGGATTCTTCGGTTGAGGAAGCCAAAATAGTCGTTAAGGAAAAAGAACAATATGGTTTACTATATATATCTAATGGCGATTTAGAGACTGTTTCGAAGTCTGTCAAGTTTTATTCTGAAGACTCGCCTTCATTAACAATCATGTCTGGTTTGGAGAATAAGATAGAACGAAAACTACGAGAAGTAAAACTTATTTCTAATGGATTGGACATACAGCAAGTAGAAAACTCTAGAGCAAATATTAGTATTGCTCAAGAGAGTTTTGAAGGTTTGAAAAGTTCAAAAATTGATAATATTTTCAAATTAGCTTTTGGAGGAATTGCGGGTTATTTACTCTTTATGTTTATCATAATTTATGGTAATATGATAATGCGTAGTGTTATTGAGGAAAAAACAAGCCGAATAATTGAAGTTATCATATCTTCTGTAAAACCCATTCAATTAATGATGGGTAAAATTATTGGTACATCCTTAGCTGGTATTACTCAGTTTGCTATTTGGATAATTTTGTTGGGTGTTTTGACAACAATTTTGAGTGTTGTATTTAATATAGATTTAATGGCTGTGCAAACGCCACAGCAAGAAGTAATGCAACAAGCAATAGATAATCCTGCTTTGCAAAATGAAATAGCTTTAGCAGTACAATCTTTTCAGAATTTGCCTATTGCTAATTTAGTTATAGCATTTTTGTTATTTTTTATTGGTGGCTATTTGCTTTACAGTTCTTTGTATGCTGCGGTTGGAGCTGCTGTAGATAGTGAGACAGATACACAACAATTTATGCTTCCTATATTAATGCCACTAATTTTAGCGGTTTATGTTGGGGTCTTTACAGTCATTGATGATCCACACGGAACAGTATCAACGGTATTTTCTTTTGTACCTTTTACATCACCAGTAGTAATGCTTATGCGTATACCATTTGGGGTACCAATTTGGCAACAAATAGTTAGTTTATTAATCTTGATTGGTACATTTACATTCACCGTTTGGTTTGCAGCAAAAATATATCGTGTTGGTATATTGATGTACGGCAAGAAAGCGAGTTATAAAGAACTTTTTAAATGGTTAAGATATTAATGGTTGCTTTTAATCTTTTATTATCATTGACATCTATTTGGGATTCAATAAAATCTATATTAGATTTTGTTCTATATCATAATGATGAAAAAACAGTAACCATCACAGTCGGTTTTACTCTTTTTATTATCGGTCTGTTAGTATTGGCACGACTGGCTTTAATTTTCTTAAAACGTATAGTAACACGTAAGCTAAAAGCAGAGGATAAGCTTAAGTTTGTAAGTGTATTTTTATTTGCGCGATGGGTTATTTATGTTATAATTTTACTAATCGCATTTGATTCAATAGGCGTAAATGTTACTGCTATTTTTGCCGCTTCCGCAGCATTACTAGTAGGTGTTGGTTTGGCGCTTCAAACGTTTTTTCAAGATGTTATTTCTGGAATATTTATCCTCATAGATCAGTCTATTAATGTTGGTGATATTGTAGAGATAGATGGGAAAGTTGGTCGAGTTGAAGAAATTAAAATTCGTACGACAAGAGCAGTAACTATAGACAATAAAGTATTAGTTATTCCTAATCATAAATATTTGAGTTCTATTTTATATAATTGGACAGAAAATGGTTCTCTAACTAGAGAAAATATTGATATTGGTGTGGCGTATGGTAGTGATGTTAAATTAGTTAAGTCATTGCTTTTAGAAGTAGCGAAAAATCATGAGTCTATTTTAGATTATCCGGAACCTTTAGTGTTATTTACAGATTTTGGAGATAGTGCTTTGAAATTTAAATTAATTTTTACCCTAAATGATAGTTTTATAGCAGCAATACCTAAAAGTGATTTGCGATTCGAGATAGATAAAGTTTTTAGAGAAAACAATATTAGTATACCTTTTCCTCAACGAGACATTCATATTAAACAAAATAATAAATGAACTTAAAAAAGCTATCATTTAATTTTACAAAGTTCGTTTTAGTATGTTTCTTAGGATTTAGTTATTGTACTGTGAGTGCTCAACTTACAGATTTAGCAAGACTTGAGTATTCTTTTATACCAAGTAGTCAATCTGAAGATCAATATACTAGATTAAGAGCTTTATTAAATTATCCTATTAAAATTAAAGATGATAATTACCTTATAGTTGGTGCAGAGTACAATAGAATTTTACTAAACTTAGAGGAAGATTATCCATTTGATACATCGGCTTTAAATATTTTAAATATTATTGATTTTAACTTAGGTTATACGTTTAAGGTTAGTGAAAATTGGCGCTTTGGGCTAAAAATTAACCCTCGAATAGCTTCAACTTTAAATGGTAAAATTACAGGAGATGATTTATTTCTAAATGGTGGTGTTTTTGTTATAAATGATAGAACTGACGCCAAAGATATTAAGAGGCCATATAGACTTATTTTAGGGTTAACATATAACACCACAGTAGGTTTACCAATACCATTACCTTTTGTTAATTATTATAGACGTATTAATGATAATTGGTCTTTTGTAGCTGGTGTTCCAAAATCTAATCTAAAATACTATTTTACAGAAGACAGTATTTTACAAATATTTGCCTCATTAGATGGCTATTTTGCTAACTTACAGGAGCCTACAACCATTGCTGGCCAACAAGCAGACAATATATCACTATCGGTAGCTGTTGGAGGAATTGGTTACGAATATTGCTTTACAAAACATTTGGTAGGATATTTGTATTCTGGTTATACGTTTAGACTAGACAATAGATTTAGAAATGCAGATAGAGATGAAATTTTTCAATTGAATCAGCGTAATGCTTTTTATCTAAGAACAGGAATAAAATTTAAAATATAATATGCAACATATACTAATTATAGAAGATGAAGCGGCGATTCGCCGAGTTTTGGTAAAGATTCTCTCTGAAGAAAGTGATACCTATGCTGTCGAAGAAGCTGAAGACGGTTTGGTAGGTATAGAAAAAATAAAAAAGAAGGATTACGACCTAGTACTTTGTGATATCAAAATGCCAAAAATGGATGGTGTAGAGGTTTTAGAAGCTGCTAAAAAGATTAAACCTGAAACTCCGATGGTTATGATTTCAGGTCATGGTGATTTAGATACTGCTGTAAATACAATGCGTTTAGGTGCTTTTGATTATATATCAAAACCACCAGATTTAAATAGATTACTAAATACAGTACGTATTGCATTAGACAGAAAAGAATTGGTTGTAGAGAATAAACGCCTAAAAAAGAAAGTATATAAAAAATATGAAATGATAGGCGATAGCCCAGCTATTGAACGTATAAAAGATATGATTGATAAGGTTGCGCCAACCGATGCGCGTGTATTAATTACTGGTCCAAACGGAACAGGAAAAGAATTGGTTGCGCATTGGTTACATCAAAAAAGTGAGCGTAGTAAAGGTCCAATGATAGAGGTTAATTGTGCTGCAATACCTAGTGAGTTGATTGAGAGTGAATTATTTGGGCATGTAAAAGGTGCATTTACATCAGCAGCAAAAGACCGTGCTGGTAAATTTGAAGCTGCAAATGGTGGAACAATTTTCTTAGATGAAATCGGGGATATGAGTCTTTCGGCGCAAGCCAAAGTATTACGTGCTTTACAAGAAAGTCGTATACAACGTGTTGGTAGTGATAAGGATATAAAAGTAGACGTTCGCGTTGTAGCTGCAACGAATAAAGATTTAAAAAAGGAAATTGCTGACGGAAAATTCAGAGAAGATTTATACCATAGACTTGCTGTAATTCTTATTGAAGTGCCAGCGCTAAATGATAGACGAGAAGATATTCCATTATTGATTTCTCATTTTGCTAAAAAGATATCTGAAGAGCAAGGTAATGCTGGTAAAACATTCTCTGACAAAGCAGTAAAATTACTTCAGAATTACGATTGGACAGGGAATATTAGAGAGCTCCGTAATGTAGTTGAGCGACTTATAATTCTTGGAGAAAAAGAAGTTAGCGAATCAGATGTAAAATCGTTTGCTTCAAAATAAAAGTTTATTATCATGAGAGACATATCCATAGACGAATTTAAAGTTTCACCTCAGATTAAGATTAAAAATCTTCCAACTGCATATGATTTAGAGGCAGAAGAAAAAGAGATTGAGAAAAAGATGAATAAACTCAGCAAAAAGTTGGGTGACATTCAGAACACCATGTATGCTCATGGAAAATATTCAGTTTTGATGTGTATTCAAGGTATGGATACTGCAGGAAAAGACAGTCTTATACGAGAGGTTTTTAAAGAGTTTAATGTTAGGGGAATTGAGTCTCATAGCTTTAAAAAACCTACAGATATTGAACTTAAGCATGACTATTTATGGAGGCACTATATTGCTTTACCTGCTCGTGGTAAGTTTGGGATATTTAATAGAACGCATTATGAAAATGTACTGGTGACTCGAGTTCATCCTAATTACTTAATGTATGAGAATATGCCTGATATCCAGTCTGTAGATGATGTTACTGATGCCTTTTGGGAACGCCGTTTTCAAGAAATCAATAATTTCGAAAAACACATTGCAGATAATGGTACTATTATTTTCAAATTCTTTTTAAACTTGTCTAAAGATGAACAAAAAAACAGGTTGTTACGTCGTCTGAATAGGCCTGATAAAAACTGGAAATTTGAAGCAGGCGATTTAAAAGAGCGAAAGCTTTGGGATAAATATCAAGATTGTTATGAAGCTGTTTTAAACAACAGCTCAAAAGAACATGCGCCTTGGTTTAATATTCCTGCAGATGATAAACCAACAGCAAGATATATAGTAGCCAAAATATTATATGATACACTAAAGCAATACAATGATATTGTAGAGCCTGTAATGCCATCTGACGAAAAAGAAAATATAAATCTTTATAAATCTCAATTAGAAAATGAATAAAGTATTAGTGCTATTAATATCTGTGTTTTGTGTTTCAATTTACGCTCAAAACGACGAGGCCACAATCAAAAATATCTACAAGCAATCACTAACTAATGGACAAAGCTACACATGGCTCGATTATTTATCTAACAACATTGGAGGTCGTTTATCAGGTTCTCAAAATGCAGCGTTAGCGGTTGAGTATACTAAAAATGAACTTGAAAAATTAGGTTTAGATAAAGTCTGGTTACAACCTGTAATGGTGCCAAAATGGGTTAGAGGTAACAAAGAAATGGCATATTTCGAAACTGAATCAGGTATTAAGAAAGTAAATATTTGTGCTTTAGGAGGTTCTGTAGCTACACCAAATGGAGGTACAAAAGCAAAAGTAATTGAAGTAGCTACTTTTGAAGATTTAGCCGGTTTAGGAGAAGCACAGATAAAAGGTAAAATTGTATTTATAAATAGAGCACTTCAAGCAGATCTTATTAATACGTTTGAAGCTTACGGCGGTTGCTCTGCTGAGCGCTATCGTGGTGCTTCAGAAGCAGCAAAATATGGAGCTGTTGGTACTATTGTACGTTCACTAAGTTCAAAGCAAGATGATTACCCACATACAGGTAGTATGGGCTATGGAGATTTACCAGTTTCTCAACGTATTCCATCTGCTGCAATTAGTACTAATGATGCTGTAGCATTAAGCGAAGCCTTGAAAGAGAATCCTGATTTAGAGTTTTACTTTGAACAAAGTTGTCAGCAATTTGATGACGTTCTATCTCATAATGTTATAGGAGAAATTATTGGAAGTGAGTTCCCGGACGAGTATATGATTGTTGGCGGCCATCTAGATTCTTGGGATTTAGGTGATGGTTCTCACGATGATGGTGCTGGTGTAGTACAATCTATGGAAGTATTACGTTTGCTTAAAGAAAGCGGTATAAAACCAAAACGTAGTATAAGAGTTGTATTATTTATGAATGAAGAAAATGGCTTACGTGGTGGTAGAAAATATGCAGAGGTAGCTGCTGAGAAAGGTGAGAATCACATTTTTGCACTAGAAAGTGATTCCGGTGGATTTACACCAAGAGGTTTTAGTTTCGATTGTAGTGAAGGTAATTTAGCACAAATAGAGCAGTGGAGAAGTTTGTTTAAACCTTATTTAATTCACTTTTTTGAAAAAGGATATAGTGGTGCTGATATTAGACCTTTAAAAAATGATAATATTGTTTTGGCAGGTTTACGACCAGATTCTCAACGTTATTTTGACCACCATCATGCGGCAAATGATACTTTTGAACATGTCAATAAGCGAGAGCTCGAACTTGGTGCTGCAACCATGACATCACTTGTGTATTTTTTTGATAAGTACGGTGTTAATCAAATACAGAATGAGAAACAAATAAAAGATTAGTATGAAAAAATATTTCATTTTAATAGCTTTAGTATTCTGTTCTTTCGTCTATTCTCAAGAAGATCTAAAAGATAGTTTACCCTATTTTGAAGTTCCAGAATACGCTAAAGAATTTACAGCAGGTACAATGGCGGCACGTATGGTTGATGCTTTAGGTTTTCGTTTTTATTGGGCGTCTAAGGATTTGACCGAAAAGGATTTAGTCTATAAGCTTAATACTGATGGACGTTCCACCGAGGAAACTATCAATCATATTTACGATTTGTCTAAAATCATTGTTAATTCTACTTTAAAAAAAGCAAACTCAAGGGACGATGAATCTGAAATGACTTATAACGAAAAACGAGTTGCCACCTTAAAAAATCTAAAAAAAGCTGCAGATATTTTACGAATTAGTGACGATATTTCTGAATTCAAAATTATTTTTGGAGAACAAAAAATTCCGTTTTGGAATCAAGTAAATGGACCTATTGCTGATGCCATTTGGCATTGTGGGCAGATTGCAGTTTATAGAAGAGCAACAGAAAATCCAATTAACTCAAAAGTGAATCATTTTACAGGTAAGGTTGGAAATTAAAATTCAATTTCTACTTGATTATTTATAATGTCATTGAAAGTTTCACGCTTTCTAATCAAATTAGCTTTTCCTTTATGGATTAATACCTCAGCTGGTCTGTAGCGTGAATTATAATTACTGGCCATTGTAAAGCAATATGCACCTGCATTTTTAAAACATAGAATATCACCTTCATTTATTTCGGATATACGCCTGTTGTTTGCAAATGTATCCGTCTCGCAGATATAACCAACAATGGAGTAAAAGCGCTCACGGCCATCAGGGTTTGAAATATTAATTATTTCGTGTTGTGAGCCATATAACATAGGTCTAATCAGATGATTAAAACCAGAGTCGATTTGCGCAAATACAGTGGATGTTGTTTGTTTCACAACATTTACTTTTGCTAAAAAGACTCCAGCTTCACTCACTAAAAATTTCCCAGGCTCAAAAGCCAAGGTTAATTCTCTTCCATAGCTAGTGCAAAACTCATTAAAGCGTTTAGATAATTTTTCACCTAATTCTTCTATGTTTGTTTCTATATCTCCTTCTTTATAAGGTACTTTAAATCCAGATCCAAAATCTATAAATTCTAAGTTCCTAAAATTTTGTGAAGTTTCAAATAATATTTCACTTGCATAGAGAAATACGTCAATATCTAAAATATCACTACCGGTATGCATGTGAATACCATTAATATTCATTCCTGTATTTTCAACGATACGCAACAAAAGTGGTATTTGATGGATAGAAATACCAAATTTACTATCGATATGTCCTACAGATATATTTGTATTACCTCCAGCCATCACATGAGGATTGATTCGAATACAAACAGGAACATTTGGATGCTTTGTTCCAAACTGTTCTAGGATAGAGAGATTGTCAATATTGATTTGAACACCAAGTTCTGCAACGGTTTCTATTTCTTGTAAAGAAACTCCGTTTGGGGTAAATATTATAGATTCTGGCTTAAATCCAGCTTTTAATCCTAATTGTACCTCTTGTATCGAAACAGTATCTAAACCAGAGTTTAGAGAGTTAAACAATTTAAGTATCGAAATATTTGAAAGGGCTTTCGCTGCATAGTTTAATTTTAAATTATTTACGCTTGCAAATGCATTTTTAAGTCTATTGTATTGACTGATTATTTTTTCAGAATCATATACGTAGATTGGACTACCAAATTTCTCGACTATTTCTATTTGTTTTTTTTGCATTATAGATAAACTTCTTCTCCCAAAAATATTTTATCTTTTTAGTTTCTCTCATTTTTTTAATCAAAAAATCATATTTTAAACAATATGTAAATTATTTAACAAATGATTTTGGTGTGATTTTTGATGTGTATTATATGTATTTTCTTTCGAACAAACCATCATATGCAAAAAAAAATTGTTTTAACCGTACTGTATTTTTTAACCATATTCTTAAGCTTTTCGCAGCAAGAATTAAAAATTGAAATAGTAGATGCTGATACAAAAGAACCTATTTCCTTTGCGACTGCATTGTTTAAAGAGACCTCTAGAGGTGTTATTGCAGATTATGATGGCGGTATTAGAATTCCATTTATAAATATCGAAAACACACCTGATTTAATTATTACGGCATTAGGTTATACTGATTTAGAAGTGTCCTGTAAGACTCTAAATATTAATGAAATTAATAGAATAGAAATGATGCCTCAGGCTGAGTCGTTAGATGTTGTTATTTTGAATGTGACAAAAAAGGATAGGCAAAAAGCATTCAATGTCAATAGATTAATAAAGGATAATAAAAAAATATTGGGTAAAAAAATTGTTGAAAAAGCAATTAACAGAATAACCTATAACCTAGATGATAAACCTCATTCCATTATTGGTTATTACAGAGATTACCAAATAGTCAATGACGAATATTTTAACCTAATCGAGGGTATTGTCGAACAATATGATGCTGGTATAAAGACAAATAAAATTACTGATGTAAATAATAAAAATGCTATTTACTCGCTTAAAAAAAATCCTGAATTTAAATCAAGTAACAGGTATGCTAAGGCTTATGATGGCGAAAGTAAGTATGTGCAAAATGCAGATTTATTAGGTTTTGGTGGTAATGAATTAAGCATACTAAATGTACATAATCCGATACGTAATTTTAATCTGAATAGCTTTTCTTATGTATACAAATTCATAGAAAATTTTATTCCAAATCATGAGTTTGCAAAAGAAGGTTTTGTGTTTGACGAAGATAATCCGATTGTAAATATTTCTTTTACTACCCTAACTAATCAACGAAAAGGAGTCCAACAAAGAATACAAGGTACCACCAAAGCCGAAAAATTTAAAGTTTCTGGTATTATTTCAATTTCGCTTAGAGATTATGCTATTCATGGATTTAGTTACACCATGTTTGATTATAAGCAGAGAAATCCTTTGTTCACCGTTAAGATAGAATACAAGAAAATGCAGGATAAAATGTATTTAAATTACATATCGTTTAATAATAGATTTGTTGTCACAGATGAGTTTGTTTTTAAAGAAGAAAAAGTAACATATGATAAAGAAAATGAGTGCTTCGAAGTTTTATTTAATAATGACGTAAATAATCAAAAAATTAATAAACGAAATTTTAAAATAAGGTACAAAAACAAAAAAGTCATAATAAAATCGGTTGAACAAATGAGTTCCAAAAAAGTAAAGGTATTTATTAACGATTTTGATAAATCCCTATCAGAATTGTATGATGATGATATGAGTGAGATAACTTTTATAATAAAAAATATAGAAGATGTTGATGGGAGAGATATTTATAAATCAAGAGAGGTTGCTGCGTATCAGTTTCGAGAGTTTTTTTCACAAGAAATTTTTAAAGATAAAAAGATAGATGCTAATTTAAAATTCACTTCAAAAGTAGAGCCTTTGCTTTATGCACCCTCAAATACTTTAAAAAACACTAAACCCTACATTGTAAACACACCATTGAAAAACAAATAAAAATATGAGGTTATTTATTCTATTTTTTCTACTTATTTCTTCGGTAAATGCACAGTCCACTTTTCAGAATATAGAATATAATTTTGAAGATTTTGCTGAATTACCTAGGGAGCAGATTTATACGCATATTAATAAGTCAACTTTTATCACTGGCGAATATATTTGGTTTAAAACTTATGCAATATCAAGGGACACAAAGGAAACCTCAACACGCACATCTAATATTTATTGTGTCTTAACTGATAATGAAGATAAAGTGATTTCGCAAAAAATGATAATGGGTATAAATGGTGTATCTAATGGTCAAATAGCTACGGATAGTACTTTTAAATCTGGAGATTATACATTAAAAACATATACCAATTGGACTAATAATTTTAAAGATGAATATGTTCATTACCAAGCCAAAATAAAGATTATAAATCCGCTTGAAAAAAGCTTTGATAAATCCTTAAAATCTAATAAAACTATCGATCTGCAACTGTTACCTGAAAGT
The DNA here is from genome assembly GCF_002163855.1 of Winogradskyella sp. PC-19. NCBI lineage: Bacteria > Pseudomonadati > Bacteroidota > Flavobacteriia > Flavobacteriales > Flavobacteriaceae > Winogradskyella > Winogradskyella sp. PC-19. The sequence goes on from NZ_CP019332.1 coordinate 2,759,558, forward strand.
GGGCACTTTTTGGCAAATGTAAATAATAAGGTAGGCATAATAGCCAAAGATAGCTTGGGAAGAGCAGTATCAGATCTACGTGTTAGATTGTTCAAAAATGAAACGCAAATTTCAGAAATAACGCTAAACGACAAGGGAATTAATATATTTGAAGTTACACCTGATAAAAGCAGCAATTATAGTGCAAAATATAGCTATGGTGGTACTGATTTCATTGTTGGGTTTCCTGAAACTGATTTTCAAGGAGTTTTGCTACATTTTGATAATAAAGAAGAGTTGAAAGTAGAAATTAAAACAAATCCTAATACACTTTCAATTATAAAGAGACAACCTTTTAAACTTACTATTCATAATAGCGTAGATCTTATTAGCTATGAATTTAATTTTCAAGATAATTTGAATCAACAGTTTAAATTATCCAAAGCGGATTTATTTTCAGGAATTAATATCATTACACTTTTTGATTCACAAGGTAAGGCTATTGCTGAACGTATGATTTTTAATTATGATGGATTAGACATTTCAACGATTGAAAACAAAATTATTAACAAAAAGAATGATAGTATAGAAATAAAACTACCTTTTAAAAAATTGATAAATACAGACTTTAGTAGTCTAAGCGCTTCGGTTTTACCATCAGAAACTAAATCATATAATCATCATGAGAATTTATTATCCTCAATTCTATTAAGTCCTTATATAAGAGGCGCTATAGAAAATGCTAATTATTATTTCAATGATATAAGCAAAGAGAAAAAAATTGAGTTGGATAACTTATTATTAACTCAAGGTTGGAGTAGATATGACTGGCAAACTATTTTTAATAATCCACCCGAAATGACTGAAGAGTTCGAATACGGAATTAATTATAGATTATCATCGAATTCTGATAAGAATGAAACATTTTTAATCTATCCTAACTTCAATACAAAGTCAGAGATATTAGAGATTCCTCCAAATCAGTTTGTGGAAAAAGTTGGTTTCTTTCCAATAAATGACGAGAAACTAAGAATCGGTAAACGAGAAAAGAATAGTTTAATAGGTAAGTCTAATCTCGTTGTTGATTTTTATCCAAACAGAATTCCTGAATTAAACTCTACAGAAGAGTCAATATCTACCTTTAATTCAAATCAGCTCACAAATCAAATAGCTTACGAGCCTCTTACCAGCTTAGATAATCTACAGAAGTTAGATGAAGTCAAGATTGTAAAAACTAAAGAGTACACACGTATTGAGAAACTACAAAATAAGACGCTAGGAAAGATATTCGATTTTGACGAAGATATGAAACGCAGCTATAGAACTTTTGCTCAGTTTATAAGTTCACACGGTTATTATGTTGAGAATATTAAAGGCGTAAGAGGAGAAAATACACCGGGTATAACTACATTTATTATAGAAACAAGAAATCCAGTATCTATAAATGGCACCAAAGAGCCAAGGATTTTTTTAAATGGCGCTTACTTGGTTGACTATAACTTTTTAAATGAGTTTAGTATGCGAGATGTTGATTATGTAGAGGTCAATAAAGGAGGAATTGGTGAAGGTATAAGAGCAGGAGCAGGTGTTATTAGAATATATACAGATACAAACAAAAAGCCACCACTTACTCCAAAAATTTCTTTCTCTGAATATAATATTCCTTTAAGTTATAATCAGCCAAAACAATATTATGCTCCAAAATTTAAATCAAACCAAAGTCAGTTCTTTAAAGAATATGGAGTTATAGACTGGCAACCAAATCTAAAAGTCAAAAATGGCTTTATAACGTTCAAAATACCAACTCAAAATTATCCCATTAAGATTTTTATTGAAGGTGTAGTAAAGACAAAATCTTTAGTTTCTGAGATAATTGAGATTAATTAGTTATTTACTTTTTGATGATTAATAATCATAAATCTTAATTAAAAACAATTTGAGAAACGTATAACTATCCTTATTTTTGCGCAACGAATAAATTTCTGACAACAAATGAATTTACACGAATATCAAGGAAAAGAATTATTGAGTAGTTTCGGCGTACGTATCCAACGTGGTATAGTAGCACAAACTGCTGACGAAGCAGTTGATGCTGCAAAAAAATTAACTGAAGAAACTGGTACAGGATGGCACGTTATCAAGGCGCAAGTTCATGCTGGTGGACGTGGAAAAGGTGGTGGCGTAAAGCTGGCTAAAAATCTTGACGAAGTTAAAAGTATCGCTGGAGATATTATCGGTATGGATTTGGTAACACCTCAAACTTCGGCAGAAGGAAAGCGTGTACACCAAGTTCTCGTTGCAGAAGATGTGTATTACCCAGGTGATAACGAACCAGAAGAATATTACATGTCAGTACTTTTAAATAGAGGTACAGGTAAGAATATGATTATGTATTCTACTGAAGGTGGTATGGATATCGAAACTGTAGCAGAAGAAACACCTCATTTAATTTTTACAGAAGAAATAGACCCTGCATTAGGGTTATTAGGTTTTCAAGCTAGACGTGTAGCATTTAACTTAGGTTTATCAGGTACAGCTTTTAAGGAAATGACAAAGTTTGTTTCTGCACTGTATACAGCTTATGTAAAGTCAGATGCTGCTTTATTTGAAATTAATCCAGTTTTAAAAACTAGTGATGATAAAATAATGGCTGTAGATTCTAAAGTTACTTTAGATGGTAATGCTTTATTTAGACACAAGGATTTAGCTGCTTTAAGAGATAAACGAGAAGAAAACCCAGTAGAGGTTGAAGCTGGAGAACATGGTTTAAATTATGTTGATCTTGACGGAAACGTTGGTTGTATGGTTAACGGTGCTGGTTTAGCAATGGCAACCATGGATTTAATTAAGCAAGCAGGCGGAGAACCAGCTAACTTCTTAGATGTTGGTGGTACTGCAGATGCAGCTCGTGTAGAAATTGCTTTTGAACTTATTTTAAGAGATCCAGCTGTAAAAGCTATTTTAATCAATATTTTTGGTGGTATCGTACGTTGTGATCGTGTAGCACAAGGTGTAATTGATGCTTATAAAAATATGGGTAATATCAATGTGCCAATAATTGTACGCTTACAAGGTACAAATGCAGATATCGCTAAGAAACTAATTGATGACTCTGGCTTAGACGTTATGAGTGCAACTGAGTTCCAAGAAGCTGCAGATAAAGTACAGAAAGTTTTAGGTTAAGCTAAATATTATACATTTTAAAAAGAGCAACTTAATCGTTGCTCTTTTTATTTGGTTTATTTTGAGATTTCTTCTCTCCTTTCTTAGGCATTGGACCTCTTAGATGAATAATAAGTCCATTAAGAAAGTTTCTGAGAATTTGATCGCCGCATTCCATATACTTTGGATGGTCTTCATTTCTGAAAAAAGCGTTAAGCTCACTTTTAGAGATTCTAAAATCTACAAGAGCTAAAATTTTGACCATATCATCATCTCTTAATTTATGAGCAACTCTTATCTTTTTAAATATATCGTTATTAGTTAAAGCCATAGTTTAATTATTTATCCAAAGATAGGCATCTCCAAAATGAGAACCCCAAAATTCTTCATTATGTTTTCCACCTTCAATGATAATATTTTTAATCTGATTATCTTTGATTCCTTTGTTTTTAAGTAGCCTAACCATTCGTTTTTGATTAGGCACCATACTTTCTCCTTCTTCTGTACCTACAAGGAAATAAAACTTTTTAGTATCAGAAATCTCAGATGTTTCTACAAGACTATAAATCTCCTCGTTTATCCAAAAAGACGGAGAGAAAACACCTGCTTTACCAAAGGTATCTGGAAACTTAATGACACCATAAAAAGAGATTAATCCACCTAGTGAAGCTCCAAAAAGAGTGGTGTTTTCTGCGTTTTTGATAGTTCGGTAGGTAATATCGATATGAGGCTTTAAGGTATTTTTTATAAAAGTTAAATATTTATCACCTTGACCACCACCGTATTTTTCATGGGTGTAAGGTGTTAGTTCATCAATACGCTTTTCATTACCATGTTCGATACCAACTATAATACTTTGATTACTGATTAGTCCATCAAGAAACTCATCTACTTTCCATTCACCAACGTAAGAGGTTTCATTATCAAATAAATTTTGAGCATCATGCATATATATGACAGGATAGGATTTATTCGATTTTTGATAATCTTTAGGTAAATAAATCCATATTTTCCTTGACGTTTCAAGTTGAGGACATGCAATGGTGAAACTTTCAACTTGCTTTGAGGCAGTACTTTGAGCTTTAATATCTTTTGATAAAATAATCAGCAACACTACATAAATAAGCTTGTATTTCATACAATTTTAAAAGACCAAAGTTGATAAACGTGGAAAATTACCGATAAATTACGTATTTATTTTCGACAAGATACATCATATAGACGACAATAAAATAATGTGCCTTCTTAACTTTGTGATATTCAAAAAACCCTCGGAATATCCATTAATGATTAATCGCGTTGAAAAATTAAGCTTACTATCAGAAATGATAGCATTTGCGCAAAAAGACGAAAATATAAAGTCTATTGAGCACAAATTTTTATTAAGTATAGCTCGACAGTTAGAAATCTCTGACTCAGATTTTAATTATCTTTTTCAGCATCCAGTTACCTATGTGAATTTAAAGTCACACAGTGAGCGTATTGTTCAATTTCATAGATTAATTTTATTAATGAACCTTGACCACAAGATGTCTTCAAAGCAGCTTGTCAAAATTCATAATTTTGGATTAAGAATGGGTTTGAGTCAAGAGGCAATAAATCGAGTATTGGATTTAATGGATAGTTTTCCTAACAAGATAGTACCACCGGATTTTTTAATAGATATTTTTAAGGTACAGTATAACTAATTCTATTTTACTTTTAGTTTTTCAAGACGCTCTTGGTATGCAGTAATTTCATCTCTAAAACGCGCCGCTTCCATGAAGTCTAGAGCTTTTGCAGCTTGTTCCATTAATTTTCGAGTTTCTCTTACTTTCTTTTCTAATTCGCCTTTAGTCAAATATTTACTTTCTGGTTCAGCTGCTAGTTTAGCGTCTAATTCTGTTTTATATGTGCTCACTGAGTTTTTTGCAAGTGCACTATCCAAACTTTTATTTAAGGCTTTAGGAACTAAATTATGCTTTGTATTATAAGCAATTTGTTTTTCGCGACGATACTCGGTTTCATCAATAGTTTTTTGCATACTTTTTGTTATAACATCTGCATACATTATCGCTTTTCCATTGAGATTTCTTGCAGCTCTACCAACAGTTTGGGTTAATGAACGATTACTACGTAAAAAGCCTTCTTTATCAGCATCTAAAATTGCTACAAGAGATACTTCTGGTAAATCTAAACCTTCACGAAGTAGGTTAACACCAACTAAAACATCAAAAATACCTTTGCGTAAGTCTTGCATAATCTCAACACGCTCAAGCGTATCTACATCACTGTGGATGTAGCGACATCTAATAGCAATCCGGCTTAAATATTTCACTAATTCTTCAGCCATTCTTTTGGTTAGAGTAGTGACTAAAGTACGTTCATCTTTTTCTACCCGAGTTTGAATTTCTTCAATTAAGTCATCAATCTGATTTAAGCTTGGGCGAACCTCTATAATAGGATCTAATAGACCTGTTGGTCTTATAACTTGCTCGACATAAACGCCATCTGTTTTTTGCATTTCGTAATCTGCTGGTGTAGCAGAAACATAAATAACTTGGTTTTGAAGCGCTTCAAATTCCTCAAACTTTAACGGTCTATTATCCATAGCTGCAGGTAATCGAAAACCGTAATCCACCAAGTTTACTTTTCGACTTCTATCACCGCCATACATGGCATGTACTTGAGAAATGGTAACATGACTTTCATCAACAACCATCAAGTAGTCTTCTGGGAAATAATCTAACAAGCAGAAAGGTCTTGTACCTGGAGCACGCCCATCTAAGTATCGCGAATAGTTTTCTATCCCAGAACAATACCCTAATTCTCTAATCATCTCTAAATCAAACTCGGTACGCTCTTTAAGACGTTTTGCTTCAAGATGTTTACCTATATCCTTGAAATAGTCATGCTGCTTTACTAAGTCATCCTGAATGTTATGTATTGCATTTTGAAGCACGTCTGGCGATGTTACAAACATGTTTGCTGGATAGATATTTAGTCGATCGTACTTTTCAATGATGTCTTGTGAGTGTGGGTTAAAAGCTTCTATTTCTTCAATTTCATCTCCAAAAAAGTGAACGCGAAATGCATTATCAGAATAACCAGGAAAAATATCTACAGTATCACCTTTAATCCTGAAATTTCCGTTTTTAAAATCCGCTTCAGTTCTAGAATACAAACTTTGCACCAGTTGATGTAATAGTTTAGTTCTAGAAATAACTTGGTCACGCTCTAGCGTAATAACATTTTTCTGAAATTCTACAGGGTTTCCGATACCATATAAACACGATACAGAAGCAACTACTAAAACATCGCGTCGACCAGAAAGTAGAGAAGAGGTTGTGCTTAATCGCATCTTTTCAATCTCTTCATTTATAGATAAATCTTTTTCGATATAAACACCAGATACCGGAATGTAAGCCTCGGGCTGGTAATAATCGTAATAAGACACAAAATACTCTACGGCATTGTCAGGAAAAAACTGCTTGAATTCTGAATATAATTGAGCCGCTAGAGTTTTGTTATGCGCTAAAACCAAAGTTGGTCGTTGCACTTCTTCAATGACATTAGCCACTGTGAAAGTTTTACCAGAGCCAGTCACACCTAGTAGGGTCTGATAGCGTTCGTCATTTTCAATGCCTTGTGATAGTTGCTTTATAGCTTGTGGCTGGTCACCAGTAGGTTTAAATTCGGATTCAATCTTAAAACGCATAGAGCAAAGTTACGACAAAGAATAGCGTAATGAAAGTTAACAATTAGCGTTTAAGAGCAAAATGTCCTGTAAACGTTCTGCCATCTCCAAAATCTGCTGTGAACCAATAGTCAGTGCTAGGCATTTTATTGTTGTTGTAAGTGCCATCCCAACCCGAACTAGTAGCATTTTGTGTAGTCATTATTTTACCAAAACGATTATAGATTACAACTTGCAATGTTGGATAAAGTTGAAAATTAATGCCATCTAATTGCCAAAAATCATTTTGAGTATCTCCATTTGGTGTAAAGAATTTTGGAAACCCTAAAACCGAAAATAGTTCTGAAGTGATGCCACAACCATTTCTATCTCTTACGAAGACTGTGTGAAATCCTGGAAGGATATTATTAAAAATATTTTGGTCTTGATAAGGCCCATTTTCATCGTCTAGAGTAAACTCATAATCTCCAGTTCCAGAAACATCAATAGTAATGGAATTTAAAGTATCTGTTCCTACAACATCGATATCATTTATTTCTGCTATTTCTGATGGATTTACTGTGATATCTCTCGTGCCACTACAACCATTAGGGTCAGTAATGATTACGGTATAAACTCCAGTTTCATTAATATCTATTGAAATGGTGTTCTGAGCTAGTGTAACACCGTTAAGTTGCCATTCGTAAGAATAATTATTAGGTAAATCGTTAAGTACACCACCAGTTAGTCGTATAGTGTCAGGGAAAGTATTTGTACAATAGAATATAGTTTCATCTGCAGAAACTTCTGGTGTAAATTTGACCATAAGGTTAACTGGAGATGCGGCATAACAATTGTTATTGTTTTCAACTTTTACAAAAATAGTTTGTGCATCTGCAATTGTGTTATCATAGTTAATCGATAATGGATTATTTCCTGTAAATACATCCATCTCGTTTTCATAAAAAGTGACAACAGAACCCATTGGGATTTGATTGGCAATTGCCATATTAACTTCGTCTAAGTCAAAAGTTGTGAATCCATCAAGTTCATCTAGGTCACAAGCTTCTATTATAGGAATGTTTAAAATATTATTTGAAATCCGAAGTTCTAGTTCTGTAATATCAAAACAACCGAAGGGATTTAGTACGCGGGCATAAACGATTTGATTAGGTGTTGTATTCTGGAAACTTGTAGGATTATCTATAGCATTTATATTATCAATGGCATCCATTTCCGTTAAAAAGAAATTACTGACTGATAGGTTGGGGTCGTTATTGCGAATATCTGCGGCACGTTCTAATAAGTTATATGTTGTCAATCCATCTTGATTAATATCACATTCAGTTTGAATAATATCTACACCAACAGGATTTGTAGCGTATTCTATAATGATTTCGCCGTTGGCAATACATGTTCCATCGAGATTAACCTCTAATGTATATGTTCCGTCTTGTGTAACTTCATAAGTCCCACAATCATTACATCCAATAGGTTCTGACTGCACTAAAACACCATTTCTGAACCAGTCATAACCGTTATTGCCATCTATTGTGCCATCAAGTGTCAGAGTTTCTCCTTCACACAAAGGATTACCTGTGGCCAATAATCGGCTTTGTCCTAAGTCTCTTGAGGCTTGAAAACTCCCAGCTTCTAGAAATACCGCGGAATCGAATAGACCATTAAATTCATCTGCAATGACCAATTTTACATGATAAGTAGTATTTGGTTCAAGATTAATAGCTGTAGCAGTTAATGTGGCAGTTTGCCCCTCAAAATTTATAGGAGCAGTAATAGGATTAAAAGAGCCAAAATATGTTTCATTAATAGCGTCGCATCCTCCTGGAATATCTGGGTGTACTGTAGTTACTTTTATTGGAACAGGAGGTTCTGTCCCAGGAACGACAGCAATATTGGTATAAGCATAATTTGGACTAGTGCTTTCTTCTGCTATTAAGAAACCAAATAAATCTGAAAAACGACAACTACTATCTCCGGTTGGTTGATATTCTTCTGATGCAAAAATATAATTGAAGCTTATTTGACTTGTTATAGTTTCAAAGTTAAATTCTATTACAGTTGAATTGAATGTATCTTCTCCATTATCTAATAAGATAGTTTCCAAATCATTATCTCCAAACCATGGAGTAACAGTATCATTTGAATCATCGCTAAGTATTGAATTATTTGGACCAGGAACATTACTTAACCTTCCAGTACTTAAGACAATACCAGATTGAATAGGGAAGTTTGTTCCTGTAGCATCAAAAAAGCCATAACTTTGGTCACCATCCGCAAAATTACCACCACTTACATTAGTTACAACAACATTACTAATACAGTTACTGTCTATTAAAATATCTTCAATAAGTTGCTGTGCATTAAGAGATTGACTATCTACAGTTATATTTTGAGCAGTTGCACCTATGAAAAATAGTAGAAAAAAACCTAATAAAAAATACTTCATCATTGCATTTGAAAAGGTATGCAAATATAACAATAGCTAAAGCTAGGATTTTTTATAAGTTGTTAAAATTTATAATGCTAACGTCTTAATGAGAAATGACCAGTAGCTGTAAATTCCATGTCGCCTCTTTTGACATCTGCAGACCACCAATAATCACTTGATGGCATTAAGTTACCATTATAAGTACCATTCCAACCAGGTGAAGTATGACTAAGTTGTTTTAGCAATTTTCCATATCTATCAAAGATATTAACAACAGTTCCTGGTAATGTCTCTACACCAATTATATGCCAAGTATCAAAATCACCATCGTTATTAGGCGTCATAAATTTAGGTGCATCAATAACTAAAACTTCTTTAGTGACTGAAGAACACCCATTTTGGTCAATAATCGTTAATGTATGATAGCCAAGGTTAACATTTTCGAAAAGACCTGATGTTTGAGGTTCACCACCATCAAGTTGAAACAAATAATCTCCAATACCAGAAACAGTAATGGTTATATTATTTGGGTCTGAAAAATCAACAGTTTCTACAACTTCAATATTTGCAGGTTCAGATATAATAACATCAAATTCACTTGTAGCAGTACAACCACTTGGTGTCGTAACAGTTACGCTGTAGGTACCCGTGACAGTAATCTCAATCTCTGAGGTTGTTTCACCAGTTGACCATAAATACTCATCGTTTTCAAAACCTGTGTCAGCATCTGCTCGAAGCGGAAAGCTTTCAGGACAAATCGTTTGGTCTTCAAAATCAACGATAGGTAATGGATTGACAATAATATCGAATTGTGTAATACTGTAACATTCTGTATCTGTATTTGTAACTCGTGCGAAAATAGTTTCACCACTTGTGGCATTGTATAAATTTTGAATTGAATTAGTATTTTCAATAGCTTCACTCTCAGAGTTATGGTAAGTTATATCAATGAACGTATCATCTTGATTACCTAATATTGATGCAGTTTGACTTTCTAAATCAAAAAATAACATTTCGTCTGTGTCATCATCACAATCTTCTAGATTATCTGGCATATTTGCTATAGGACGGTCATTGACAATAAGCATGAAAGGATATATGTAAAAACAACCAGTAGAAATATTTTCTATCCGAGCATATATTATATCGCTATTGGTCTGATATGCGTAGTTTGTGTCTAAATCATTAATACCATCAATTGCATTCTGCTCATCGTCATAATAAGTGATTGATACATTACTTGGGTCATTAGAAACCAACTGGTCTATGTTACTTAAATCATAACTATTTTCATCGTTATCACAAATAACAGTAGAGCCAAAATCATTAAATGGAGGTGGAGGTGTAACTATTAATTCTATTGGTAAAATTAATGGGCAATCAAAAACCGTATTTACAATTTTTACATAAACTGTTTGCGGATTTGAAGTGTTTTCAAAATTTTCTGGATCCGGAATAGGATTAATCTCATCATCAGCATCATCTTCAGATAAATAATATGAGGTAACGATGTTATCTTGTCTGATATCTAAAATATTAATCTCAGCTTCAGTTAAATCCCATAATATACTTTCGTCATAGTCAACATCGCAGTCTTCGAATGGGTCTATTTCGTTGACAGATGGTACTGGAATTACATTTACTGTAAAAGATGTATTTGAAGCACAAATTGTACCGTTAGATATTACAACAAAAATTTCTTGTGGATTACTGATATTAGTATATGTGCTGCCAGAAATAGCATTAGTTTCTGCTTCATAATCTTCAAAAGATGGATAGTATGTAACATCTAAATTTTCTGAAATATTCTCGCTAATCTGAGCTGTTTTTTCGTCTAAATCTATAGTTACAAAAGTATCGTTAGAGCCATCATCACAAACAAACATATCGGATGGTTCATTGAAACTTGGATTTGTGCCAACATTTAATGTAAATGAATCTACACCATAACAGTTAACATCGGTAATATTCTGAACACGAACATGTATTACTTGCGGATTTATTGAATTTTGAAAGTCACTATTCTTATCAATTGGATTATTACCAGAATTGGCATCATCGGCATTTAAAAAATACAAAACTTCTTTACCAGTCTGTCCATTAAGAATTTCGTTGTCTTTAGTTCTTAAAAGAAATTCACCAATATCATCAGAGTTATTCTCACAAAAACTAAAATCGCTTATATCATCAAAAACAGGAAGCGTATTAACTATGATTGCAATGTTTTCTAAAGAAACGCAACCAGTCAGTGTATTTTCAACTCGTGCCGTAATTGTAGTTGTTTGAGTATTAAAATTTATTGGATCAGTAATTACATTGGTTTCATTGTTTGCATTTGCTACAGAATTGTAGAAATCAATATCTAAATTAGTGGTGTTCGATGTTATTTCAGGAATAGTGTCTTCTAAATTTACTATTGAAAAGCCATCTTGGTCATCATCACAAATAATAATCTGATTTGGACTTGTAGTTTCGGGTGCTGGATTTACTAATATCTCAAAGCTTGAAATATCTGCACAAGACGTAGATTGTGATGTAATTGTTGCGTAAACTGTAAACGGATTTTGTGTGTTTTGATATATTGTAGGAAGAGGATTTATGTTGTCTTCTGCATCTTCAAAAGACTCAAAATAAGTAACCTGAAAGCCTGATTGACTTTCATATATTTGGTCATCATACTGAGATAGATTTATATTAATAATGCCATCTTGATTATTGTCACATACTGTTTGCTGTGGTAAATCTGGAAATTCTATGATTGGTTCTAAATCTAAAATAACTTCCTCTTCTTCTGTACACGTCGGACTTGTAAGTGTCAAGTATAAGGTTTGAGGTACACTTGGTGGCGAATAGTCTACACTTGAATCAATTGGGTTTATAGCATTATTTCTGTCATCTTCAGTTTCATAAAACGTTATCGTAACATCAGGAAGACCTCCCAAAATAGTATTAGTAAGCGCGTCTAGGTCAAAAGGCTCAGTGCCATCGTTACCAGTATCACACAATACAGTATCAGAAAAATCTGGTTCGGAAAGTAAAAGATTTGGATGAATCTCTATAGGAGCAATCGAAGGACACCCTGTTGTGTTATCAATTACTCTTATGTATATAATTTGTTCTGTCTGTACAGTATTTATAAAGTTCGTAGGATCTGCAATAGGGTTGTCTCCACTAAGCGCATCTGCTTGTGAAACATGATATGTTACGGTCACGTTAGTTAGACCATTTAAAATTTCAGCTTCAACAGTAGTTAAATCAAAATTTGCAAAACCATCATAGTCTGGGTCACAAGCATCGATATAATAATTTTGTGCATTATTAATTTCTGGTGGTGCTAAAACAGAAATATCTAGTGTTGTTGTTGTATTACAACCCGATTGAGGGTCTGTAACACTAACAAAAACAGTATCCATCGGAGTATCATTAACATACGGCATTGGTATAGGGTTTGCGTTATTATCAGCTTCATTTTGAGTATAGTGATAGGTAACGACAAGATTTGATTGCCCATTGGTTATGATATCATTACTTTCATTGAGGTCTATAGTTGTAAAACCATCAATAACTTGATCGTCACAAACTTCGACTAATGGTGGTTGTATTACTTCGGGTCTTGGATTTACAATAAGCTGAAAATCGTTGATTGCTAAACAACCTGTATCTATATCCACTATGCGAACATATATTAATTGCGGACTTACGGCATTTTCATAATTACCTGTTATAGGATTTAGATTGTTTTGAGCATCTGGTAATGAAGTGTGATAAGTTACACTGTAATTACCAGGAACAACAGAGTTTATAGCTTGTCCGTTCTTAGAGTTCAGATTAAAAATTTCTACACCATCATTGGTTGGGTCATCGCAAACCTCAAAATCCGTCATTGGTGTAGTACTTTGCGTAGTGCTAAGGTCAACAGTAATTTCGTCTTCTATAGTACAAAAACCACTTCCTAAAGGTATATTTATAACGACAGTATAGCTACCGCTTTCTACAACTTCGTATTGTGGTTGATTTGCACCAGCAATCAGATTTCCGTCCAAATACCATTCGTATTGAGCTTCACTATTATTTAAATCGCCGTCTAGAGTAACACTTTCTGCACATGTCGAAAAATCATTACCTAAATCAATTGTTGGAGTGAAACTATTGGCTTCTATGAAGACAGCAGAGTCGTAATTTTCATCTGTTTGATCGGCAATAACTAGTTTGATGTTGTAGGGTACATTTGGTAAAATATTTGCAGTCGCCGTAAGAACTGTAGTGCGACCGTTGTAATTAGTATCACCTACATTATAACCTTCAAAATATTGACTGTTTTGTGCGCCACAAAAACCTTCTATATCTGGACGTATGGTAGTTGTGTTTACAGGAGTGTTTGTGCCTGGGATTATAGCGATGTTAGTGTAAGGGTTTGAAGTACCTGCTTCTCTTATTAAAAATGCAAATCCGTCAGAGTATTGACAAGGAAAATTAGCGAAATATTCTTCTGATGCTAATATATAGTTGAATTGTAGAAGATTTGAAGTAGATGTAAAGTCAAACTCTATGGTTGTTGCGTTTAAAGTTTCATTAATTCCAAGTGTACTTTCAAGGTCGTTATCTGTTCCCCATGCATTTTCACCTTCGTTAAGTACTTCTGTATTTTCCGTATTTCCAGCAGATAAGGCATTACCAGTGGTTAATATCATACCATTTGCAAAAGGAAAGTTTGATGTACCTCTTTGGAAGAATCCAAAACTTCCTAAACCAACAGAGCTACCGTTCACAGGCGAGCTTATATTTGTGATTTCGATACAGTCTTCAGCTAAAGCATTTTGTACAAGCTCTTCAGCAGATAACGAATTATCTACAGATATTTGCTGTGCAAAGCCGATGCTTACAGAGAACAATACGATTATAAGAAATATGTGCCTAATACTTTTAATCATCAAAAACTAATCGGGTTAGTACTTATATAACACGCTTGCAGCATATTACGGAGTCAAAAGTACTAAAAATTAGATGAAAAGCAAAAAAAATCGATGAAATACACAATTAATAATTAATATACACCCAACCCATCACTGGTTTATAGTTTATATCATTGAGATTTAAAACATAATAATAGGTACCAACAGGGACTAAATTTCCATTATTAATTCCTCTATTAGAATAGCCAGTCCAGGCTTTGTTATCATTACCTTCAAAGATTAAATTACCCAAGCGACTATATATTTTAAGTTCGTGATTGGTAAATATGTCATAAAGACCTTGAATATTAAACCAGTCATTTATGGTATCATTATTTGGTGAAAATCCTTGAGGAATTGTAGGAGGACAATTCTCTATATTAAGTTGAAATTGAAAAATTTCATAACAAATATCCTTTTCTAATCTAACATAAACAGTTTGAGGATTTGATGTATTCGTATAATTTTCTGCATCCAAAATTGGATTTGTATTAGTTTGTAAATCAGTTAAATTTTCAAAAAAATTAAAGTCTGCACTTGAGAATTCTTCCAAATCATCAATGGCTAATGATAAATCAAATTTCCCTTTTTCAAAGCCTAAATTACAAGATAATAGCGATGGTAAAGTCACAGTCTCCGGAATAATTAAAAGAGATATGTTTTCTGACGTAGCGTTATTATTTTCATTAGTTTCAGTAATTATACCGTTTGATGTGCCATCATCATCTACAATTATAGTAAGTATAAAGTCATCTGGTATTTCTTCAGGTATTGTTAAGCTAATAGAATCAGTTTCAGTTCCATTGATAGGAATATCAGTCGTAGTTTGCGATTGACCCACAAGTATATCATTTGCATAAAATGCTATAGGTGTGTTTTGTGGTAATACACCAGTACTATTAACGTTGCTGATTGTATAATCTATAGCAACCAATCGGCTATCACATTCTAAATTTATAGTATCAATTTCTATTGTGGCATCTGGTAATTGGCTATTTAACACAGTAATAATATTGTTAATCATTACAAAGTCTTGACCTGATGTTAGGCTAATAGTAGCTGAGGTATCTCCAATAGCAATATTGTCCTGAATATTATAGACATCAATATCCATATTAAATAGATTGGTAGCACCTGTAAAGCTATTAGTGCCATTAAAGGCATTATTTGTTGGGTTTAATGGTGGGTTACCAATGAGATTTCCATTAATAGTTAGCTGCTCATTAACTGCAAGAGCACGATCACCTTCCCAAGCGATAAAACCAATTTTGGCATTATCATTATCCAAAACATTAAGATTGTCCAAGGTTACTGTAAGAGATTCAGGAACACTTTGTAGTCCGTCATAAATATTAAGTTGATTTAGAGGTAGTGAAGCGTCTTCATAAATAACAGTTATGGCCCAACCCCCAAAATTTGTACCTGAAGGACAAAAAGGTCCTATAATTGAAGAAATATCAAATTCCGAAATGGTATATGTCGTACTTCCTTGTTCTGTAATAATATCGGTTACATCTGCAAATGCAGCAAAAAAGACTCTTGTTTCATCTAGAGAATCACTAAAGGTACGCTCTGCAGAAACTTCAATACCATTAAGTAAAATATTAGTATCTCCTGTTCCTGAACCTGCCCAATATAAGTAAGCGACAATAACAGTTTGATTAGTATCTAGTTGTAAGTCAGCCGAAGAACTTGCAAGTATATCACATAAACCTAGGCTTCCGTTTTCAGAAATATTAAGTGTATTTCCAATAGCTGTATAATCGTAGCGTCCATTTAGCTGATTAAATAAGCTGATGTCTTGCGCATAACCTATTGATGCGAAAAAAAATAGACATATATAGCTTATTATCTTATATCTCAAATTGAAAAATTATTTATCGCTTCAATGCAAAATGGCTAGAGAATCGTCTACCATCTTGTAAGGTTACAGAAAACCAGTAATCACTACTTGGCAAAGGATTGCCATTATAATTACCGTCCCAACCTGAGCCTAATGGATTGACTTCGCTAACTAATTTTCCGTATTTATCAAAAATGTAAATGATTGTATCTGGTTGAAATTGAGATGAAATACCTTTAACCTGCCAAAAATCATTTTGATTATCTCCGTTAGGCGTAAAAAACCTTGGAAAACCTACAACAGATACCATTTCTTCTGATATACCACAACCATTTTTATCTCTTACAAATACAGTATAAATTCCTGGTCTTACGTTTTCAAAAACATTGCTATCTTGATAAACACCATTAGGGTCATCTAATGAAAATTCATAATCTCCTTCACCAGAAGTTAAGACAGTAACAGTATTGTTTTCTACAGCATCAGTAACTTCGATATTATCGATAGTTGCAATATTAGATGCTAAAACGGTTACCGTTCTTTCTTTTGAACATCCAAAAACACTTGATACAGTAACGGTATAAGTTCCGGGTTCATTAACTTCAATTTCGATAGTCGTTTCTCCTGTAGACCAATCGTAGTAATAGTTATTTGGCACATCATTAATTACGCCACCATCAAGCGTAATTTTGGCAGGAAATGTATTTAAACAATAGAGTGTTTCAAACTCAGTAACCACATTTGGTAAGGTTAGTACTTCTAGTTCAACTTCATTAATACCATAACAGTTATTGTCGTTTTCGACTCTAACAAAAATAGTCTGGTTATTGACTATTGTATTTGTAAAATCATTTGGCAGAGGATTCTGCTCTAATAATGCATCTTCTGAACTTATATAATAAGCCAAATCTAATCCTGCTGGTAAACCATCTAAGACTTGCGCATCCGCCATTGATAAATCAAAACTTACAAAACCATCCTCGATATCGTCAGTATCGCAAACACCTAAATAAGCATCATTTGCTGCGGTTGCGCTTACTTCTAAAGTGACTTCACTAAAACTGAAACAGTCACTAGTTGTATCTGTAACTCTAGCAGTAATAATTTGAGGGTTAGATGTATTACCAAAATTACTAGCATCTATTGGGTCAGTTTCCGACATGGCATTTGCCATACTTGTATAATACATTACGCTAAAATTTGGGTTACCACCAGTAATATCCTCTTCTTTTTCTAAGATATTAAAAACAGTTCTTCCATCTGGTGTACCATCTTCATCACACTGAAATAATCCGATATCATTAACTTCTGGCGTTAGACTTACAGTTATTGAAAAACTGCCTGTGCTAAAACAATCGGTATTATCATTGTTTTCTACACGGATAAATACTTGATCGTTAAAAGGTGTGTTCTGATACATTGATGGCAATACATCAGTATTCATCATAGCGCCATTTGCTGAACTATGATAGGATACTGTAAAATCCATTGGGTCTTGTGTACCCAAAACGGTATTATCTAAAGCATCTAGATCTATTGTTATAACTCCATCTGTAGTATCACCCTCTAAATCACATTCATCGACACCTCCAGTATTGCTAATTGTTGGTGTGTTATATACCTCTACTTCAAAGCTTAAAATAGCATTAGTATTTTGGTCAGTTACGGTAAAGCAATTTTCATTATTCACATTTTCAACTCTAATAAAAATTTCTTGGGGATTAGACGTGTTTTGGAAAGGGCCAACAATTTCATCCCTATCCATAAGTGCATCCATTTCTGTTTCATAGTAATGAACAGTATATGTATTTGGGTCTTGACCTCCCAAAACGACAGTGTCTTGCTGATTTAGGTTAAAGGTAGATACGTCATCATTTGGTAAGGCATCACAAACATCGATTTTTGGTGGTGTAAAACCTTCTGGAAACGGAGAATATTCAACTTCTGCAACTCCTAAAAAGGTTTCACAATCGCCATTGTTTAACTCAATAAAGACTTCGTATAATCCATTCTGAAACACTTCAAACTCATAAGGCACAGCTGGTGTTGGTTGAGCAACGCCATCAAAAGACCAAGTATAAGTAGCACCAGGAATATTATCTGCGGATAAAGTATATAACTCGCCTTGGCAAAGCGGTAAGAATGTGGTAGTAATATTTGGGTCGTTTATAATATCAATAGTGTCTACAAAGAATGATGCTATAAAAGGTGGTAAACCTTGTCTAGAGTTGTTTGATAACGCAATAGCATTGTGAACATAATCAGATGCTGCTCCAATTTCATTAGGGTTATTAATAACAGATAAAAAAGGTAGGCCGTTATTGTAAGAAGCACTTGTAGTCCTATAAATTCTACCATCAGGTCCAGTTTGTAATGCAGCACGATAGAAGTTTCTTTGGTCAATTAGTATTTGACTTGCCTGAACATTAGCAGATGTTAAATCAAATTGTACTAAGGATGCAAAATGATTGGCAGGATTATCATTTGCTCCTGGGTTATTTTGAGCAAAAAAATTGTTGTAAGACGATACGTATAGGAGTTCGCTATTTGGTGAAAACTCTAAACCATAAGAAAATACTGCACCGTTACTTACAGTAGTTATGTTAAGAGGAGTTGGTCCGCCTGTTACCATACCAGTAGTGACATCAAAATCATATAGAAACAAACCTTGTTCTATATTAGCAGTAGCTAGTTTTTCGCCGCTAGGAGAAAATTTCAAATAACCTCTTTGCTCGGATAAAGTTATACCAGCTGGTGAGGTTACTGCAGTTGTGTTTACGCCTGCGGTACTTACTTCGTATGCATGAAACGTATCAAAAGCATTTGGTGTACCGTTTGGCGCTGGTGTGCCTGTACTATTTGATAGTGTAATTACCCAGATATTTTGAGTATTACAATCTTTTAATACTGCACTAATTTTTTCGGAACTATCAGCTAGTAATTGTGTTTCAGATCCTACAACGACGTTACCTAGACCTCCATTTAGCGTCATGTCTACTTCATAAAAATGAAAACCTTCATCAGGATTACCTTGAAAAAAAGTATCAACTGTAAATATGTAATAGATATTCGGGTCTTGAGGTTTTGGAACAATCAATGCCGATTGTGTACTTGATGGATTTCCTTTTAGACCAAAACCATTAGGCATGACATCGCCATTTCTGTCAAAAACAGTTATACCGTCGGTATAAAAAAGTAAATCTCCATTAGTATCAGATATGCTAGTACAACCTTCGTCAGTATTTAAGTTACCTGTTGTTGGGGTTATAGTTCCGTCTTGGTTAAATTGTATACCAGCACC
The DNA here is from genome assembly GCF_002163855.1 of Winogradskyella sp. PC-19. Lineage (NCBI taxonomy): Bacteria > Pseudomonadati > Bacteroidota > Flavobacteriia > Flavobacteriales > Flavobacteriaceae > Winogradskyella > Winogradskyella sp. PC-19. The sequence goes on from NZ_CP019332.1 coordinate 2,778,899, forward strand.
GTCACCAAAAAACCAGTTTGAGGCTTCTTGTTGTGCATTAAGGCTTATACTAGTAATCGCAAAAGCAAGTAAAAAAAGTATCTTTTTCATATTCAATAGGGCTAGCTATCAAATATATTACAAATCTCTCTTTTTTAATAATCTGTAAGACAAAAAGATAAAAAGTGCTGTCCAACCTAAAACTATAGCGATTTCACTGAAGTGTACAGCGTAATCGTAACCCAATTCTGCTTTGTCAGGGAATTTGGTCATTACTACACGCTGAAAAGGTTGGTCAATGAGTTTGTACATTGACTCTAGTGGCATAAAGTTTTTAACTTGAAAAGCCTTGTCAGCACTATCAAATATTTCATACGCACCCCAGAAAACAAGCCATTCTACAATATACAAGATGAATAAAAAGGCTAAAGCAAATGCCGAACGCTTAAGTAGCATACCGAAGAATAAACATAAACTAAAGAAGCCAACAAGCTTTACAAAGTAGGCGAGTAAAAATTCAACTTCTCTGAATATTATAGTTGCTTCAGTATAGCTAGAGTAGTACATGCCTATACAAAACGTAGCTATACCAATCAAAAGCGTCGCTGCTAACGAGAAAAATACGATAGTGTAGAATTTTGAAAGAATAAATTCCTTCTTACTCAAACCATCAATAAGGTTTTGTTTTAGTGTTTTGTTACTGTATTCATTACCAATCATACTTACTACAACAATGGCGAAGAAGAATTTAAAATAAGAAGCACAAAATGTTGTTATATGCCATATGATTGGAAAATTGAAAATCCCCAATTCACCTAATTCTAAGGTAAAGAATCCGAAAAAATTTATCTTAATAGAGGATAAAACTAGGACTGTAAAAGGTAAAATAAAGCTAACAAATATTAGGATTTTACTTGTTCGGTTAAGCCAAAGTTTTTGTAATTCTAGTTGTACGAGTCGTATCATTGTTTGGATTGGTTATGCTAATTCTTATTTAGAATTATATAGTGATTGATTGATGTTAGTTTAGGTTGTCTGTTAGTTGAAGGAACTGCTCTTCAAGACTTTCTTTTCGTTTTACTAAATGTGAAAGCACAATACCTCTATCAAACATGAGTTTGTTAAAGTCTGAAGCTTCCATAGGTTCTTTTAAAAATGCGGTGATTAAATCGTCCTCAGTTTTAATTTTTTCAAACAGTTTGTGGTCTTCTAAAATTGAAATCAATTCAGATTGTTTATCAGTTTTTAGTTCAAAAAATCCATGACTGTTAATCATCTCGTCAACACGACCAGAATATAGTTTTTCACCTTTTCGAAGTACGACAACATGAGAACATACTTTCTCGACTTCGTCCAATAAATGCGAAGCCAAAAGAATAGTCGTTCCGTTTGAAGCAATATCTTTTATGATTTGACGTATTTGGTGTATGCCTTGTGGGTCTAAACCGTTTGTAGGTTCGTCTAAGATTAGAATTTCTGGGTCGTTAAGTAATGCAGACGCAATTGCTAAACGTTGTTTCATACCTAAGGAGTAGGTGCGAAATTTGCTATTTTTTCTGTCTAAAAGACCTACAACTTCTAATTTTTCTTGAATTTTATCAGTTGGTACACCTTTAATTTTGCAAACCAGTTTTAAATTCTGTTCTGCTGTCATGTAAGGATAAAAGTTTGGACGTTCGATAATAGCACCAACCTTTTTTAAGGCATCGTGTGTATCTACATCGCCATCAAACCACTGGAAATCTCCATGAGTTCTATTAACTACGTTTAATACAATTCCTAGTGTTGTTGATTTTCCGCTTCCGTTTGGTCCTAAGATTCCGTAAACATTACCCTTTTGAATGGTAAAGCTTAAGTCTTTAACTGCCGTGAGATAACCAAATTTTTTTGTCAGGTTATTAATAGTAAGGATATTCTCCAAAGTGATTGGTTTTTGATTGGTTTATGAGAGTAAGACGAGCCAATCATTTTTTTGTTACAGCATAGAAACAAAAAAAGCATTTCTGTATGAAATACTTTTTGTTAGTAGGTATATTTTTTACTGGGTTAATTCCAGTTTTCGTCAAAATCTAAATCACTGTAATCATCGACGTCTAAATCGTCATCAAATTCATCAAAAGCATCGTCATTACTTTCCGCTTCAAAAGTTTTTATTGGTGCTTCATCTGGTACTTGGCCTTGAACAAACATTAAATTTGGATAGTCTGTGGTTTCTGCTTCTTCAACAATTTCGGCAAGTTCTACGAAAAACGTCCACATATTCAAAAAATCATAGACATAAATCAATCGAGTAGAGGCTTCATGAACCAAATCGTTAATTTTGGTAGTACCCATCACCTTTACTTTGTTATTGCCTTCGCTGACATCAAACATAGCGATCTCTTCACCTTGATTCCACTCGTCATCGCTAACGTAAAATGACGCCATTTCCATACCGTCAAAACCGAAAGACTGTGTAATTATATTATGTAAATCCTCCATAGAGTCACCTTCGCGGATTTCTAAATCACGGAAAATATCTTCTTCGGTATCATTGTCGAGTATAACTCTAAATCTGTAAATCATGTTATTAATTTAGTTCGGCAAAGATACGATTTATGCTGAAGTTTCAACACCTTTTAGACGATGTGTATTATGACTTTCTAAAATGATATAAAACTGAATTCCAATCAATATCGCAGCTATAACAATATGAAGCGGTTGAGTTGAAAACGGAAAATTAAAGTAATACATCGCAATGCCAGTCAAAATTTCAAGTCCTATACAAATCATTACTAATTTGAATTTATTGAAGCCTAACTGCAGCTTACGGTTTCTGATAAATAACCAGCCATTTAATAGTAGCACTAAAATCGAAAGGGTACGATGTACATAGAAATTTAGTGGTGCTAATTCCTGAATATCCCAATTATGGTAGCCATTTAATTTATTCTGAACATCGACAAACTGACGTACTTGTGTGCCTAATACGATTTGAACAAGTGTTAAGATAGTTGCAATAATCAAAATATTTCTGAATTTTGAATCTAATTTTTGAGCCTTGTAGGTGGTCTTTGAAGCATATATCAGATACAAAATGACGGCAACAATAACTAGTGCCATGACCATGTGTATGGTAATTTTATATGGTGCTAAGTTAGAATCTACAACTGTTTTACCTAGCCATGCCTGAAACGCCATTCCGAAAACCGTTAAAACCGAAAGTATAAAAAAACGTTTCTTGTCTTTCCAGAGCCAAATGGACATAATTGTGAAAATTAAAATCGGTAATCCTGAAAGTGCGCCTATAAGTCGATTTATATATTCTACCCAAGTATGCAACGGATTAAATACCGCATAATCATGTGCTGTGTATGGTTCCCAATTATTGAGATTTAAATTATTTGAAGATTTAAAATCTTTGGTAGCAACCTGTAAAGCTTCGTCTACAATAATGACAATCCCTTTTTTGTAATCGTGATTAGGTTTAAATTCTAGTTCAGAAATTTCTGTTGGAGGAATATAGTAGCCAAAGCATTTTGGCCAATCAGGACATCCCATTCCTGAACCTGTCATGCGAACAACTGCACCAGCAATAATCACTAGATAAATTAGAACTAGAGCAACTTTTGCTGTTTTTCTAAATCTTTTTTTCATATCTAAATCAATTCTTTTTTAAAACAAACGCTATTTTCCATGTCCTTGTATTGTCCATATTTTGGAATAGACTTATAATCACATTTTTTATAAAATTTTACAGCTTCAATTTGCCTCATTCCAGTTTCTAAAACACATGATGTATAGCCTACTTCTTTTGCCCAATCCTCCAAGTCATTGAGGATTAGCTTTCCTAGACCTTTTTCTCTAGCATTTGGGTTAACATACATTCGCTTTATTTCTACAGCTTCTGTGTTATATTCTTTAAATGCACCGCAGCCAACTGCTTTATTATTAGCATATACGACAACGACATTATTTAAGCTTTCAATAGCGTTAAATTGATTATAAAACTCATGCTCATCACCATCAGTAACCTTCAAATAGGCATCTAAATCTTTCACTAAATTAATGAAGTCTTTATTATCTGAAGTTGTTCTGATGAGGTTTGGCATGCTAACTCATTTTTAATCCAAGGGCTTTCCCTTTTTCTAACATTAGTTCAAAAGCAGCGTCATGTTCATTCGGTATTTCACCTTCTAAAATGGCTTCTTTAATCGCTTCTTTAATAATTCCTATTTCTTTAGAAGGTTTTAAGTTAAAGGTTTTCATAATCTCTTCACCAGTTACTGGCGGTTGAAAATTACGTACATGGTCGCGTTCCTCAACTTCAACTATTTTATCTCTTACAATTTTAAAATTGTTGTGATACTTCTTAAATTTCTTTGGGTTTTTAGTCGTTATATCTGCTTCGCATAGTGTCATTAAATCATCAACATTATCTCCTGCATCAAAGACTAATCGACGTACTGCCGAGTCTGTAACTTCTGAGGCTAAAACTATTGGACGAGAGCTCATAAAGACCATTTTTTGAACAAACTTCATCTTTTCATTCAACGGCATTTTTAGTCTTTTAAATAATTTGTAAACCATTTTTGAGCCTACAAATTCGTGACCATGAAAGGTCCATCCAATTTTTTTATGAAAACGTTTTGTTGGTGCCTTACCAATATCATGAAGTAATGCTGCCCAACGCAACCAAAGATTATCAGTCGTTTTACAGATATTATCAACGACTTCTAAAGTGTGGTAAAAATTATCTTTATGGCGTTGACCTTCTTTTTCGTCAATGCCTTTTAGTGCAGTAATTTCTGGTATTATATAATCCAATAATCCAGCTCTTTCAAGAAGTATAAATCCTATTGAAGGTTTATCACTTTCTAGAATCTTATTTAACTCAGTGACAATACGTTCTTTTGTAATAATATTTATACGCTCTTTATTTTTTGAAATTGCATGTAAAGACGCTTCCTCAATTTTAAAATTAAGTTGTGTTGCAAAACGTATAGCTCGCATCATACGTAATGGGTCATCGGAGTAGGTGATGTCAGGATTTAAAGGTGTTCTAATGATACCTTTGTCTAAATCTGAAACACCATTAAATGGGTCTAAAAGCTGAGCAAAATTATTTTTATTGATTGCTAATGCTAGGGCATTTATTGTAAAATCACGACGATTTTGGTCGTCTTCAAGTGAGCCGTTTTCTACTATAGGATTTCGACTATCTTCAGTATAGCTTTCTTTACGCGCACCAACAAATTCAATCTCGATATCATTATGCTTAAGCATTGCTGTCCCATAAGTTTTAAAAACTTGCACTTTTGGATTGCTAGGTAAGTTATTAGCAACGTGTTGTGCCAACTCGATACCACTGCCGATAGCTACAATATCTATGTCTTTTGCATTACCACGCTCTAAGAAATAATCGCGTACAAAACCACCAATAACATAAGCATCAATACCTAATGCATCTGCAGATTGAGAAATAGTTTTAAAAACAGGATGTTGTAATGCGTTTTTGTAAGTCATTTATGCTGTAAAATATGCACTAATTTTAAGATGCAAATTTACAACATAGCCAACTTCTTTAATAATTATTTGGAGAACAAAATATCGTCAGCTTTGTTTTTTGACATCAATTCATCTAAGTATACCAATAATTCATTTGAATTAGTTCCATAATCTATTACTTTTTTAGAGCGTACAAAACTCGCTTTAGTAAAGTGTGGGGCTATTAAGGCTAAGAAATCTTTATTAGAGACATCAGATACATTTTTTAAATGATGAGGTACGTATTCTACATACAAAAACCTTAAATCTTTAACTGTGTTTTGCATGCCTTTAAGCGCAAAATATTCCGCACCCTCAATATCCATTAACATGGCAGTTGGTTTTGTAAGATTTTCTTCAGTTATATGGTCGTCTAAAGAAATCATTTGCACATCTACTTTGTTGGGATTATCATGATTATACATAATATTATCTGTCTTTGGTGCAATTTTACTGCCACCAGAGTTCACGGTGTTTTGATAAAAAGTAACTACCTTTTTTTCATCACCGACAGCTAAGTTAAAAAGGCTTACATTTTTTAGACGATTCAAACAAAGGTTCATTTCTATATACCAAAATGTACCTTCGTTAGCCTCGTATCCAATAACAGACTTTACTTGTTTTGCGATTGGTACTAAAAGTGTTCCAACATGTGTTCCTACAACATACACAACATCTTCTTTAGTTAGTAGGTCTGATAAGATATTTATCTCCTCTAAATCCCAATTACCTTCGAAACCTAAAGACCTTCCGACACAAATATCTTCGATAGGTACTGCGATAATTCCATTTTCAGAATTATAGATAACACCTTTAGTAAAAGGTCCTAATACTTTTTTACGCTTCTTTGATTTTAACTCTTTTTTGAAGTATTTAAATCTCTTTTTCATGTTATAAACTGTCTCTGTGTAATAAAAGGACTTGGTATTTATTAATAATAATTTCCCATCCTTTTGTAAGCATGTAAGCAATAACAGTTTTTCCTTTTCCACCACCAGGTAATCCACAATCGTCAATTAAAACTATGGTGTTTTTATGCAGTCTATCTTCGATTATTTTGAATTCCTTTAAGTGATGCTCTTGACTATCTTTCTGAATTTGCAAATCCGTTTTTGAATAGTCGTAGCTATCTAGATACAAGAAGTCTATTTCACCTTTAAAGTTTTTAAGATAGTTTAACGAATCATCTAAATGTACAGTAACAACTTTATTCAAACCTTGATTTTGCACTTCGCTTCGTGAGCCTTCAACAGAATCTTCACTAATATCTACAGAGTGCATTACAGCACCGTTTTCTTTAGCCCATTTACCAAATACTATAGTAGCAGCACCGTCGCTTTTAGCACCTTCTAATCCTTTACGAGAAGTACCAGTTTCAACTATGACTTTAGCATTTCTTTCCTTAAGTAATTTCAAAACTTTAGCGAATGTCACACGACGTCTTCTAAAGTTATATTCAAAAGGCATAAATGGATATAACGAACGATGTTTTATGAATTTTAAAACAAAGTGCGTCATTGCTAAGACAACAACTAAAGAAATTATTAAAGCTGTATTCATTTTATATGGATTGGTTAGATTTTGACAAAGTTAGATTTTAATTTGAATTATTGCTTACAGAAATCACATTAGCGACTTATAAACATCAGAATAAGCTTTTGCAGCATCATCCCAGTTAAATGATATAGCTCTTTTTGTAAGTGTATCTTTTAGTACTGTTTTGTTTTGGTTGAAATTATCTAATCCAGAAGATAAAATATTAGCCATATACTCAGCATCGTAATTATCCCAGTAATAGGCGTTTTTACCACCTATTTCTGGTAAAGACGTATTGTTTGATAAGAAGACAGGTTTACCAAAACGCATGGCTTCTATAGGCGGAATACCAAAACCTTCTCTTAATGACGGAAAAACAAAAGCCTCACAATTCTTAAGGTAAAATTGTTTATCTACATCACTTATTTTTCCGGTTATAACAACTCGGTCTTGCAGATTTAGTTTTTTGATAGTCGGTAATAAAACATCTTGAGTATATGACGTGTTATTATTTCCTGCTAATACCAAATCAAAATCTTTGATATGAACTAACATCTCTATTAGAGTATGAAAATTTTTACGCTCAGTAAACTCTCCAATACTGAATAAATAAGGTCTTTTTGATGTTGATTTTGGTAAGTAATTATCTGGGATTATAATTTTGGTTATCGGATTACCATTGTATATGACGTGTTCAGAAACTTTAGGAACATTAAAATAATCGTGAGTAGATTTTTTTGCAAATTCAGAGATGTAAGTAATTGCCGATGCACGATTTAGCTTTTCTTTGAATCTGATGTTTCGCTCATGACTCATATCGGAAGAAACTTCATCAATAAAATTCACATCATGTATGGTCAGAACATAAGGTATATTATGATATGGCTCAATCTTAACATTCTGATTCATGGAGTGCCAGACATCATATTTTTTTCTAATCCGAAAAAGTGGATATCGCCTAAATGATTTATATATTTTATAATCAAAATAATCACCAAACTCTTTTTTTAGAGAATCTGTATGCTTTGCATGTAGTGTCATTTTGTAATCTTCGATTTGGGCATTGTATAAGCCTTTAATCAAATGGTAATTAAACTGACCAAAACCAAAATGTAAGTTTTTAATATTGTGAGATTCTAAGAAAACAGACTTCATAATGCGATAGAATAATTAATCAATATTTCGATACATGGTCCAAAGTTGTATGTAGCGTTTGTAAACTGCAAAAGCACTTAAATAGGCTAATATAAAACCTTCTTTGCCGTCTAAGAACCCTAATTTGATAATATACTGATGAAAAAAACGATACCAAGGTCTCACCAAAAAATGATATAAATTTGGTCTAACATTCTTTTTGTAAAGCATTTCTGCTTGTAGCTTACTGTATCTTGTTAGTTTATCATTATAGTTGTCGTAACCTTTATAAGAATAGTGTTCACTACGATTTTTTAAAGTCTCGATTTTTCCATTGATTTCTAAAGTTTCGTGAACTAATTTATTATTGTATTTACAATGTTTTTTTTTAAAAACACGTGTCGCTAAATCATTCTGAAAACCACTGTATTTAATATGCTTGCCCATAAAATGAAAGTTTCGTTTCACATTATAAGCAACAGTGTTTGAGTTCGAAGCTATCTTTTTTTGTATTTCTTCAGCTAATTCATGAGAAATCGTTTCATCTAAATCAAAAAAAACAATCCAGTCGTAATTGGCTTGAGCAATTGCAAAGTTTTTCTGGTTCGAAAAATTATCGAATTCACGCTGTATAAAAGTGACATTATTTTGCTTTGCAATTTTAGCAGTCTCGTCTGTACTGTTGGAATCTACAATGATAATTTCGTCAGCAAAAGATAAACTCTTAATGTAGCTTTCTATATTGGATTCTTCATTGTAGGTTATAGCAAGAGCGCTTATCATATTAAGTAAAAGTCAGATTTTTGCCAAATATAACCATTGCGGTTTATATATTTGTTGAAGTTGATTAAACAGAATAGAAAATATATGACTTATAAATATTCTATTTGCCATCCCGATAAAGAAGATATTGAATATATAGATAATCCAATATCAGGAAGTGAAATTTTAGAAATAGCCAAAAACTATCCTTGGGTCGAAAAGTTGAAATTTTCAGATTCACTGCATCAAGGTGATGTATATTATAGTCCTTCTATAGATTTTACTTGTATTGAGGACGAAATAAGTTTTTGCATGACAGCTGATTATGATAGTAATGAAAAACTTGAGTTTTCTTTATGGTTTAATAGACCAAAAAAAGTTAAGGTTTTGTTCGGATTATTAGGAGAAAAAGAAAAAATAGTCGTTGATGATGTATGGCATATTAGCTTTGAAAAATCCTTGAAATATCTTCAGCATTTTGTGAATAGAAATTATTCCTTGATTGAAGAATTGTATAAAAAATAGTACTGTGCCAAAACTTCCTGTTTTAATGTATCACTCGGTAACAACCTCGTCAAATGAGAGCGTAGGTTTAACCATCGATGTCAAAAAGTTTGAGGACCATTTACAATATCTAAAATCTAAAAATTATAGAGCATTACACTTTAAGGATTTAGAACAAATTAAATCAGCCAAAGAGTTTCCTGAAAAATCAGTAATTATAACCTTTGATGATGTTTATGTCAATCAGTTAGAATTGGCAGTACCTTTACTCGAAAAGTATGGTTTTAAAGCGTCTTTTTATATTCCGTTTAAGTATGTTGGAAAGACAAATACGTGGGACGAAGGCAAAAAACCTATTATGTCTGTAGCTCAATTAAAATCTTTAAATCCTGAAGTTATTGAGCTTGGTTTGCATAGCTTTTCTCATGGTAATTATAAAGATATGCCCTTGGATAAAATCCGAACAGATTTTGAGCAGTCAAAAACTTTTATAAAAAACAATGACTTAAATGTGTCATCGGTTTTGGCTTATCCTTATGGGAAATATCCAAAAAAAGGAGATGCAAAAAACAGTTTTTTAGAGTGTCTTGATGAAAATAATATCACTTATGGATTAAGAATTGGCAATAGAGTCAATAAATTTCCTTTTAAAAATAACTATGAAGTTCAACGTATTGATATTAAGGGCGAAGATTCGCTATCTAAATTCAAACTAAAATTACGTTACGGAAAGCTAAAGTTATTTTAAGCCACGCTGTAATAGCATCAGTTTCACATATCTTGAAAACACACCATATGCATTAATAGTGGCTACTGTCAATCCAGGAATACCATCCAAAAATCCACGGCGAAGAATGTAACTGCTAAAAAATCGATAAAACGGTTTGAAGGCCAAATGAAAGTAGGTGGCTTTTTTTCCTTTCTTCAACATTTGCTCAGCTTGAAACCAAGCATAACTATCTTTTTTACTAATATAATGTGGTAAGCCTTTATAGGTGAAATGTAATACTGGATTTTTAAGTTGCCCAACAGTACCGTCAATAATCAGCTTTTCATGAACTAAACCTTCAAAGCGGCAATTTTCGCGTTTTACCAGTCGTAATACATTGTCCGAATGGTTATATAAAAAACGATTCATATAAAAATGCGGAAAATTAAGTTTGTATCCAGCATGTTTATTAGAGTTCATTGCGGCTTTAATTTCACTCTTTAGAGCATAAGGAATGCGCTCATCAGCATCTACAAATAAAACCCATTCGCCAGAAGCAAATTGTAATGCATGGTTTTTTTGGTTAGAGAAATTATCAAATTTTCGTTGCGTGATTTTACAGTTATATTTCTCGGCAATCTCGACAGTTTTGTCTGTACTAAAAGAATCGACTACAATAATTTCATCTGCAAAACGTACCGAACGTATTGCTTTTTCTACGTAGTTTTCTTCGTTATAAGTTGGTATAATTACCGATAATTTCATTTGCACTTGGCCTAAAGCACAAATTTAGTTGATTAATTGAGATAACACAATGCACTTTAGTAATCGCTTAAAATATGTTTATCTTTGCCAAGATTTTAAATTGAAAAACATGAGTGGTTTACCGATTACTGTTATCATAAGTACATATAATGCTGAAGCTTGGTTAGAAAAAGTTTTAGAAAGCTATAAATATCAGGATTATGATAATTATGAAGTTATTGTTGCAGATGACGGTTCTCGCGAAACGACTAAAGCACTCATTGATAAGTTCAAAGCAGATTATCCAGTTAATTTAAGACATATATGGCACGAAGATAAAGGCTATAGACGTCAAGAATTACTTAATAAATGTATTATGCAGACAGAGCACGATTACATTTTAATGACAGATGGCGATTGTATTGCACGTAAAGATTTTTTATCTACACATGCAAAATTTGCTGAAAAAGGCTATTTCTTATCTGGCGGTTATTTAAAACTAAATATGCCAACAAGTGAGGCTATCACTCTAGAAGATATTGAAAATGAAAATTGCTTTGATACAAAATGGTTAAAGGCAAACGGAAGTGTGAGTAGCAAACAAGCTTTAAAATTAAATTCTGGTGAAACATTATCTACGCTTTTAGATTTTATAACACCAACAGGAGCAACGTTTAATAATTGTAACTCTTCTGCTTGGAAAGACGATTTAATTGCTATTAATGGTTATGATGAGCGTATGCAATACGGTGGACCAGACCGTGAATTAGGAGAGCGTTTATTTAATTACGGTATTAAGTCTAAGCAAATTCGTCATAAAGCAATTGTATTACATTTAGACCATCCACGTGGTTATAAAACTAAAGAATCTTTGGATAGAAACCTTGCTATCCGTAAGAAAGTAAAAGACGATAATTTAAAGTGGACAGACCACGGTATCGTGAAGAAATAGTCTATGCCACAAGTGTCAATAATTATAAGTACTTACAATCAGCCACTATGGTTAGAAAAGGTACTTGTAGGATATGAACAGCAATCATTCAAAGATTTTGAAATTATCATTGCTGATGATGGTTCGACTGAAGAAACCAATCTTTTGATTAAAAGAGTTTGTCAAAATTCGGAATTAAATATCAAGCATATTTGGCAAGAAGATGAAGGTTTTCGAAAAACTCGAATTCTTAATAAGTCTATTTCCTTATCTCAAGCCGATTATCTTTTATTTACCGATGGTGATTGTATTCCTCGAAAGGATTTTATTCAAAAACATATAGACTTGAGACGCCCTAATTGCTTTCTTTCTGGCGGTTATTTTAAATTGCCAAAATCAATCTCTGATGTTATTACCCAAGTAGATATTGTCACTCAGAATTGTTTTGATAAAGTTTGGTTGTTGGGTAATGGTTTAAAATCTACTTTTAAAACAAATAAGCTAACTGCTAATGGTTTTAAAGAACGTTTTTTAAACAAGTTTACACCAACTAAAGCCACTTGGGATGGCATGAATGCTTCTGGATGGAAAAGAGATATTGTTGCAGTAAATGGTTTTGACGAACGTATGGCTTATGGTGGTGAAGATCGTGAGTTGGGTGAGCGACTTATGAATTATGGTGTAAAACCTTTACAAATAAGATATAGTGCTATCTGTGTACACTTGTATCACACAAGAGCTTATAAAAACGAAGTTGCTGAACAAAAGAATCTACAAATCAGAAAAGAGACAAAATCTCAAAACAAGACTTGGACTGATTTTGGATTGATTAGAGCTTAAGCCCTTTTATATGCGCCAACTTTCCAATACGTAGTTTCTCTATCGGTATTTACAGTTTCAAAATTTAATTGACTTAGCTTCTCTGAAGCATCTATAATGTCCCAACAGTTTTGTCCTTCTTTATAAATCGAAGTAATTAAAATACCTTTTGGTGTTAGTTTATCCGCGAAACGATTCAACACTTCGACTTTTAAGTGGTCGTGTACGTAATAAAAGGCCTCATTAAATACGATAACATCAAACTTTTCTTCAGGGTCATAAGTATGAATATCAGCCACAAGATTTTTTGAGTTTGCTAAAGACTTTGTTTCGGCTTTATCAATCGAAGCAGAGGAGTAGTCTACATTATAAAATGCAGAATAATCTTCAGGATTTAATTTTTTATTTAAAACAGCTTCACCTGCACCCAAATCTAAAATTATAGGCTTTGCTTTTGCGTAGCTCTTTATATATTCAGCAATTTTATCGTAACGGACAGCTTCACGCTCGTTGGCTAAGTAATCCCATTTACCTTTTTTGTACTGCTTGTTCCAGCGCATTTTTCTTCGCCAGTGATGAAATTTATCAATTAAACTCAATTTTGCCATAAAGTAATTTTAGAAATGTTGTTTTAGAAAAGCATCAAGTTGAGGAATAATTATTTCCGGTGTCAGTTGCTTGTATAAAAAGCTAGGGTCTTCTTCTATTTTTCTTCTTTGTTCTCTATCAGTCGAAAATAAATCTGGTTTTTCATCTAATAAATGAATAGAGGTATGCATCTTACCATCTTCAAAACTTGCCCAATGGTCTTTAAGAACATATGGAGAAAATATGGTAAATGTTGGTCTATTCAAGGCTTTAGATATATGTACTGTTCCGCCTTCATTTGCAATGAGAAGTTTACACTTGTTCATCAATAATACAAACCCACGGATACTCTCTTCGTATATATCAAAAATGATTTTATCCTTGTGTTTGCAAGCATCATAGATTTGTTGTGCGTCTTCCTTTTGATGTGGCGAATAATTAAATAATGCATACACATCGTAATTATCTGTTACAAAATCTATGAGACTAACAATATAATCATACGGCATAGATTTTTGAGGCGTACTTCCAAGTATACCAAACATTATGACCGGCTTATCGTATTTGTCAAGCTTATCGTATTCTTGTTCTTTATCTGTTAAGTAAATTTTTGGCTCATAAACTGGTGTTTTTATATCAAAAACCGAAGTCACTAAATGTACTCTATCTTCTAACGATTTGCCACAAGGATTTGATTTCTCCTTTAAAAAACTAACGTTGTGTGTATAGAATGGTAGTGGAGGATTCTTTTCTCGTTTTTTATAACCAACTCTAATTTTTGCACCAGATAATAATGAAATCACTCGGCTCTGAAATTTAGCGTACGGATCCATTATAATATCGTACTTCTTTTTACGTACTTGCCAAGCTGTTTTAATTAGATTAGGAATCTTTTTAAGCTCTTTTTCTTTAATTTCAATAATGTTATCTACAGATGGATTTTGTTCTATAACACCAGTAGTGTAATCGTAAACCATAAAGTCAATAACCGCATCTGGGAAAATAGTTTTAAGGTTATCGGAAATTAAAGTGGCTAAAAGCACATCTCCAATACGTTTATTTTGAATTACAAGGATTTTTTTCATCAAGAAAAGTCAGCTTCAGTTGCGTAAGTGCAAAATATAATTTTATCGGCTTTTATTAAAATTTACTTTGGTATATCTTTGAGCACTTAATTTACAGATATTATTATACACTGTCATCAAAAATACGCGCACTTAAAAGCAAAGTTAGAAACTGTTATAAATAGTTTTGAAACTTCAGGAAAGGCAGTGACTATTGGTGCAAGAAACAGCATAAAGTCGTTTGAGTTAGATGGTTTAAAACTGAATGTAAAATCATTTAAAACTCCAAATGCGTTTAATGCTTTTGTTTATAAATATATAAGACCAAGTAAAGCAAAGCGTTCATTCGAATATGCAAGTCGATTAATTGACTGTGGTGTTTCGACACCATTTCCTATAGCATATGTCGAAGAGTCTTCAACTTTTGGATTAGGACGGAGCTTTTATATTTGTGAGCATATCGATACAGATTTTGAGTTTAGAGAGCTTATCCATAAGCCTTGGTTTGAAAACAGGAACGAAATCCTTGAAAAGTTTACAGAGTTTACGTTCAAACTGCATGAAAATAATATTAATTTCTTAGACCATTCTCCAGGGAATACTCTAATAGTCAAGACTGAAAATGACTATCAGTTTTATCTTATTGACTTAAATCGTATGCGTTTTGAAACTATGAATTTTGATAAGCGTATGCATAACTTTAGGCGATTATGGCTTTCTAAAGTTATGATAAAAGTAATGTCTAATAAGTATGCAGAGTTATATAATAAATCATACGCTGAAACTCATGAGTTAATGCTTAAGCATAGTCGCGCTTTTCAGTTGAAAATTGATAAAAAGAAGCTAAGACGTTCTGGACGTAAAATGCGTTTCAAAACCGAATAAAAAAAGTTCCAATTTCTATTTATAAAATTGGAACTTTTTTATTTAAACTATAAGTAGGTTTAACTACACCGCAACATCATATTCACGAAGTGCATCGTTAAGTGATGTTTTCTTGTCTGTACTTTCTTTACGTTTTCCAATAATTAATGCGCAAGGCACTTGGAATTCTCCAGCAGCAAATTTCTTTGTATAACTTCCTGGAATAACAACAGAACGTGCCGGTACACGACCTTTCATTTCTACATGTTCGTCACCAGTAACATCTATAATTTTTGTGCTCATAGTTAGTACAACATTTGCACCCAAAACAGCTTCTTTTTCAACTCGGACACCTTCAACAACAATACATCTACTACCTATAAAAGCACCGTCTTCGATGATTACTGGAGCTGCTTGTAATGGTTCTAAAACACCACCAATTCCAACACCACCAGAAAGGTGAACATTTTTACCAATTTGTGCACAACTACCAACTGTTGCCCATGTATCTACCATAGTGCCTTCATCTACGTAAGCACCAATGTTTACATAACTAGGCATCATAATTACACCTTTAGAAATGTATGCACCATGACGAGCTACTGCATTAGGTACAACTCTGATTCCTTTTGCAGCATAATCTCTTTTTAGAGGCATCTTGTCATGGTATTCAAATATACCAGCTTCAAGAGTCTCCATTTTTTGAATAGGGAAGTAGAGCACTACCGCTTTTTTTACCCATTCGTTTACTTGCCAACCATCAGTTGTTGGTTCGGCTACTCGCAATGTACCTTCATCTATCAAAGTAATAACGCTTCTAATAGCGTCTTGAGTGACTTCATTTTTGAGCAAAGAACGGTCGTCCCATGCATTTTCTATAACAGATTGTAGTTGTTTCATGTCGTTTTTAATTATGGTTCAAAGATAAGTGGCTTTAAAAGCATTTTAAAACTATTTATAAAAATTTGTGAGTATTTATCAAACTGTGAAATATTCAACATTATAAATCTTTATATTCTAACTATCTTTGCGGCAAATATGGGAAGACTTTTAGCTATAGATTACGGTACAAAACGCACAGGAATTGCGGTTACAGATGAGTTGCAGATTATCGCATCTGGTTTGACAACTGTTAGTACACCAGAGTTAATTACATTTTTGAAAGATTACGTATCAAAAGAAGCTGTAGATAAAATTGTGGTTGGCCTGCCAAAACAGATGGACAATACAGATTCTGAAAGTGAAGTTTTTATCCAGAAGTTTTTAGTAAAACTCGAAAAACAAATCCCTAACATTCCTATTGTAAGAGTAGATGAGCGTTTTACTTCAAAAATGGCGTTTCAGACGATGATAGATAGCGGTTTGAGTAAAAAACAGCGTCGAAACAAAGCTTTAGTCGATGAGATAAGTGCGACACTTATTCTTCAGAGTTATATGTCTTCTATATAGTTACGTTACAATTATTATAAAACCACTTTAAAAATACATTAAGAATTGTATTTTTGCCTCCGTAAAAATTAAAATCATGATTTTACCAATAATAGCATATGGCGACCCAGTTTTGAAGAAAAAAGCTGTGGAAATCGATAAAGATTATCCTAAGTTAGATGAGCTTATTGCTAACATGTACGAAACTATGTATGGCGCATCTGGCGTAGGTCTAGCAGCACCACAGGTTGGATTAGCAATACGTATGTTTTTGGTAGATGCTTCACCTTTTGCTGAGGATGACGATTTTTCTGAAGAAGAAAAAGCACAATTAAAAGATTTTAAAAAGACCTTTATTAACCCAATAATTTTAGAAGAAGAAGGTGACGAATGGGCATTTAATGAAGGCTGTTTAAGTATCCCAGATGTAAGGGAAGATGTTTTTAGACAACCAAAGATTAAAATACAATACCAAGACGAAGATTTTAATACATATGTAGAAGAATATGACGGTTTAATTGCTAGAGTTATTCAGCACGAGTATGACCATATTGAAGGTGTTTTATTCACTGACAAACTATCTTCGTTTAAAAAACGTTTACTGAAAGGAAAGTTGCAAAACATTTCTAAAGGTAAAATTAGAGTTGATTACAGAATGCGTTTTCCTGCAATGAGCAAAAAACGCTAAAAATATACACATGAGTTTAGATAAAATATTATCAATTTCTGGTAAACCAGGATTATTTCAAATCGTAACGCAAACACGTACAGGTGCCGTTGTCGAATCTTTAATCGATAAAAAAAGAATCACTGTTGGTGCACATAGTAACATTAGTATTCTTAGTGAAATCGCTATCTATACATTAACAGAAGAAGTGCCACTACGCAAAGTTTTAAGCACAATTAAAACAAAGCATAACGGTGAGCCAACAACAATTAGTCATAAAGCTAGTAAGGATGAATTGGAAGAGTTTTTCTTTGATATTTTATCTGATTATGACGAAGACCGTGTTTATGCTTCAGACATCAAAAAAGTAGTGCAATGGTATAATATTCTTCAAAAGAATGATTTATTAAGCACTATTGAAGAAGAAGAAACTGCCGATATTTCTGAGGAAGAATAAATCTAATTCTACAGCATTTATTTATTGAAAATTGTGTTAATTTAGGCCGTAAATTATAAGAGATTTATGTCTGATAGAGCGACCCAATTAAAAGCCTTTGACCGTTTGTTAACCATTATGGACGAGTTGCGTGAGCAATGTCCTTGGGATAAAAAGCAAACAATGGAATCCTTACGTCATTTGACCATCGAAGAAGTTTATGAACTTGGAGATGCTATTTTGGACAATGATTTAGATGAGGTCAAAAAGGAATTGGGTGACGTACTTCTACACATCGTATTCTATTCTAAAATTGGTAGCGAAACCAAAGACTTTGATATAGCAGATGTATGCAATAGCATTTGTGATAAGCTGGTCGATAGACATCCACATATTTACGGAGATGTTGAGGTGAAGGACGAAGAAGATGTCAAACGCAATTGGGAACAACTAAAACTCAAAGAAGGTAAAAAAAGTGTGCTTGAAGGTGTGCCAAAAAGTTTGCCGTCAATGGTAAAAGCCAATCGCATACAAGACAAAGTCTCAGGCGTTGGTTTTGATTGGGAAAAGCCAGAACAAGTTTTTGAAAAAGTAGAAGAGGAGTTAGCCGAGCTTAAAGAAGAAATTGCAGCAGGAAACACCGACCGCATAGAAAGCGAGTTTGGAGACGTATTATTCTCTATGGTAAATTACGCACGCTTTCTGAAAGTAAACCCAGAAAACGCTCTAGAACGAACAAATAAGAAGTTTATTAAGCGTTTTCAATACCTAGAAGATAAATCTGCGGCATTACAAAAGCCTTTGAAAGACATGACCTTAGCCGAGATGGATGTCTTTTGGGAACAAGCTAAAAAGCTGTAATGTTGTTTCGAAAGAATAAAAACTGTTAAAGTCTAATTCCTAAAAATCCAAAAATATATCTAACACGTAACTATTATGAAACCTATACAAAGTAGGTTTCATTCTTTGTAGAATCTTAATTGCTATTTAGCGGTTGTAATTAAGGTTAATTTAGTTTAGTTAGGGCAAAACCCACTTGTGAGAGCAAGTGGGTTTTGAGGTTTTAAACGTCATTGTTTATTTCTATCCAATACCCATCAAAATCTTGAAAGTAAATTTGCCTAATACCATCTTTTCTGATGTAATCTTTTTTTGGTGTATCTCGCCAATCCGAATATTGTATCCCTAGTTTATCTAACCGGCTTATGACACCTTCGATGTCTTTAGTGGATAAAGCAAAATGACCAGCTTTGCTTGTCTTTATCACATCATTTGGTCTAGGAATTAAATGCAATTGAATGCCATCATCAAAGGAAAGCCATCTGGTTTTAGAGTCGGATGCCGTATTCTCAATTTCCTTAAAGTCGAAAACTGAGATGTAAAAGTCAATCGCTTTATTTACATCTTTAACTGAAAGAGCAATATGATTTAATGAAAAACTAAGCATTGGAATGAGTTATATACGTATGTTAGGATAGTTTTATTTACTTCGATAAATAGCTTTAATCTTACCTTTTTCTAAACACTTAATTAGATTCGTTACACTAATTTTTGTGGTATCTGAAGAATAATTGTTTTCAGAAGTTATTCTGCCTATTTGACTATATTTTTCAATTTCAAATTGATTTTCGTACAGCCACACTGAGTCAACAGACATTTTAATGGTTTTCATGGTGGTGTATTTTCCATTTTCTGTCTCGTATTCAATTATTTTGTTTTGATTTCCATTTTTTAATCTTTCTAAAAGTTCATTTTCATTATTTATTTGATTAAAGGTAAATAATCCTATTCCAATTAAGATAAAAATTGGACCAGAGAGCAACCAAAATGGAATTCCTTTTTTTGATTTATGTTCTGAGTAGTAACTTTTATTTTCTGGATTTAAATCTCTTAATTCAAACTCATTGTTACAGGATTTTCATAAGAAAGTGTTTTTAATCCTGAATGGAATAAATGGTATATAAAATACGTGAAAAATTCTTGATGATTTTTCCACAACCATTTGATTTTTAGAATTGCAATTACAACATTTAATTCCATTAGGTCTAAAAGAGTCTATTGTTGTTCTATAGAATCCATAAATGAATGCTAACATATTTTTGATGAAGTTGATTAATCTAAGTAGTTAATTACGTCTAACGTTTTTGTGTATGATTTAGTTGTGTGTTTAAGAAACTAATTTAGTAAATACAAAAGGTATAGAAAATCAGCGAGGATTTTCTTAAGTAGGTATAACTAGCAATCAATTATACACGGTATTGTGCATGATTTTATTTGTTGAATTCGTTAATAGATTCTGCAATTTTTTCTAATTCCCCAAATTCATGATGCCAGAAAAATATTTCATTTGACAGGATTCCGTCTCCATCGTGAGTCAGAACTAAATGATTACCTCCACCATCAGAACCGATTGCTATTCCATTTTTAGGGAAATTATTCCATCGATGAGCGTTTTTCGTTTCAAGTCCGATGTGGTTACAAGTTCGACTTATTCTTTTTTTGTTAGACTTATCAAAAAAAGGATAAAGTTGAAAATCAAATTCGTCGGCAACTAATTCTCCACCATTTACTTTAACCATACGGTTTTTAAATTCAGTTGGGAATTTTACTTTTAATTCAGATTCTGTTTCTTTTACATATTTTTCATCAACTGGGAATGGCATTATTTTTTAATTGTTTAGAAAGTCCTTTATATTATGATACCTAAATATTTTCATCAATAATCCTACAATTGATAAAAAAACTAATATGTTTATTCCACCACCAATAAATCCAAATGTTAATGGGTCAATTTCGGTATTAATAGCGATAATAGGCATAACTAAATTTAATCCAACTCTTAAAACTAAACCTATTATTACTAGATATACTAGATGTTTTGCTTTCATAAATTCGTTTTATAAATTAAGCACAACTTTTATGTATGTTTTATTTTAAATCTGAAATCAAGTAAAATTTTATATCTAAGAATACATCTCACGAACACGCTTCAATTTACTCTTCCAAGTGTCTAAGGAAGCCTTATGTTTTTCGATATTTTTGTGTACATCTTTGACTAATGGATTGTCTGATTTGACGTTAGAGAAAAACTGTAAATTATTTTCTAATTGGTTAATCTCTGATTTTACCTCGTCAATCTTTTTACGGATAAAGTTTTGCTCGTTGTCTAAATCGCGTGTATCTCCACCGCCAGAAAGATTTTCTAATCTGCCTTCAAAACGCATCATTTCTAATTTAGACTTGTCTATGTCTAACTTATCGAAAGTGGCATCTACAGCTTTGTAAAATTTACCATCAATAAAACGTTTGTTCTGTGGCACAAAGCCGACAGATTTAAACGTCTTAATGGTTTCCTGAAGTTTAGAAACATCAGCCTTGGCATCACCAGAAAACTCAAATGATTTTAAACCATCAAGTAATTCTTTCTTTTTGTCAAAGGCATCGTAAAGCTCTTGGTTTTCGGCTTTACGTTCGGCATGCATGCGGTCAAAATAGTGGTTACATGCATTTTTGAATTGTTTCCATATTTTATCAGAATCCTTTCGTGGTACGTGACCAATAGATTTCCATTGACTCTGTATGTTTTTCATTAAAGGCGTCACGGTTTTAAAATCGTCACTGTCTTTATTATCCTCGGCAGTTTTAATTAATTCTAATTTTTGCTGAAGATTGGCGTATTGGTCTTTCTTTAAATTCTTGTAGAATTTATTTTTACTACGGTTAAATTCTCTAACTGCATCTTTAAACTTTTTCCAAGTTGCTTCATTCTGCTTTAGTGGTACTTTACCTGCATTAAAGAAATCTTCACGCAAAGCTTCAATAGCTTTTATGCGCTTTTGTATAACGCCATGTGATGTAGATTCTTCAGCATTAAGTACTTTAATTTTTTCTATAATCTCTTCTTTACGTACTAAGTTTTTCTCGTAGGCTTTGTCTAAATCTGCATAATAGTCTTGGCGCTTATCATGTATGATTTTTGTAGCCTTACTAAAACGCTCCCAAATTTCTTCGCGATGTTCTTTGCCAACTGGACCTAACTCTTCTTTCCAGAGTTTGTGTAATACCTGTAGTTCTCTAAACGAATGCATGACGTTATCACTAGCTGCTAACTCTTCAGCATGCTGAATGATTTTTAGTTTTTGATCTAGGTTATGCTTAAAATCCATATCGCGTAAGTCGCGATTAAGATGTAAAAAGTCATAAAAATGCTCTACATGATGGTGGTAGGTATTCCAAGCATTGTTGTATTTGTCTCTTGGAATTGGACCTGCATTACGCCATTGGTCTTGCAATTCCTTAAACTGCTTGTATGTTTCACCCATATTTTCTTCGACACCAACGAGGCTTTTTATCTCTTCGATAATTGCCAATCTATTTTCTAGATTTTGCTTTAGTGATTGCTCACGGTCTTTGTAATACGCATTGACAGTTTGCTTGTATTCTTTTGCGGCAGCGTTAAAACGTTTTTTAGTATCGTTAGAATAGTAGAAATCTATAACATTTCCGCCATCGGCTATAAACTCTTCTTTCTTCTCTTCTAAAAGTGCAGAATATTTAGAGTTAAATTCGGATTTAATCTCTTTGACATGAGAAGAAATCGTCTGTATTTTATGGTTTTTTAGTAAAGTCTCGAACTCAGATACCAAAGCATTCATATCCATGGCATGGTAATCTTTTTCTTCTAATTTGTGACGCTCTGCGTTAGATTCGTCTTCAGCATCTTCGGCATTAGAATTATGGATTTCTTCAACATGAGCTTCTTCTTCAGAATTTGTTTCAGTTTTAGTTTCTTCAACAGTTTCTTCAACAGTTTCTTCAACAGTTTCCTCAACTGATTCTGTTACTTTTTCGGTTTCTGCTTTTACTTCAGCTTCAGTATCAGTTGTTTCTTCAGCAACTTCGATTTCAGTTTCTGTTTCAGTTTCTGTTTTCTCTGGAGCTGAATTTACGGCTGTAGTTTCAACTTCTTTTTTTCCATCTGCATCTTGCAGGTTATCTTTCTCTGACATTTGTCGTTATTTTAAATGTGGACGTTAAAGATAACAAATGACTAATGAATTCAAAGCTTTTTGAAAAACATTAGCATGAAAAATAGAGGCTATTTATTCCAGATTTCCCAAGATTTTTCCGCTTGAAGTTCTAGCATTTTAGAACCATTAATTGTAATGGCATTTTGTGATTCTCCCAATCTTAAGAACTTGGTTTGTGGTGGATTATAGATTAAATCGTAAAGAATGTGATGTTCCGAAATACCATCATATGGAATATCGGGACACGTATTGATGTCAGGAAAAGTCCCAACAGGAGAGCAATTAATTAAAATTTGATGTGCGTTAATAATTGCATCTGTTAAGTCTGCGTAGGTAAAAGTAACACCTTCTTTTTTTGTGCGAGATACAAAATGGAACTCTATTTTTAGCTGCTCTAAAGCATAAGCAATGGCTTTTGATGCACCGCCAGTTCCTAAAATGAGTGCTTTTTTATGATGCTTTTGTAAATGTGGTTTCAATGAATTTTTGAAGCCATAGAAATCGGTATTATGACCAATTAGTTTCCCTTTTTTTGAAATCTTAATTGTATTTACTGCGCCTATTTCTTTGGCACGTTTATTAAGCTTATCCAAAAAAGGGATAACAGTTTCTTTGTAAGGAATAGTAACATTTAGGCCTTTAATATTTTCTGAATTCTTAAAGATATCCTCGAATTCAGAAATATTTTGCAAATCAAAGTTTACATACTCGTGTGGTAGATTTTCTGCTTTAAATTTTTCGGCAAAATACCCTCGAGAGAATGAATAGTCAATATCCTTTCCTATAAGCCCGAATTTATATTTAGATTCTTTTTGTCCGTTGTCCATACCATTCTAGTGCTAAAACTATAAATATACCAAGTAATATATAAGCTATCGCGATGTAAGTCTCTGAATTTATTTCTGGTAAAAATCGTTTGTAATTTTCGATGATTGGTACGCCTTTGGAGTCTAGTATTTGACTGCCATTTTCTGAAGTTTGATAGATAGTTTTTTTCCAAGGCCAAACAACACCTAGCGAACCAATAATAAAGCCAATTATGGTTGCCATAGTTATGTTTTTGTAATGTTTTAGTATATAATTTAAAACATGAGAAAAGGTGACTAAACCTGTGACTGAACCTAATGTAAAGACAGATAAAACTTTTAGCATTCGGATACGTGCTTGGTCTTTTATAAAATCAAAATTACCTGAAAAAATATCGGCAATCGTATCGTATAGAGCATTAACTGAATCTACTAAAAGCAAAACGTAGTTTCCTAAAAGAATCAATATAAATGAACCAGAAAATCCAGGTAAGGTCATACCTGATACACTTATAATTCCGCATAAAAAGACAAAAAATAAATTGTCGTTTTCTTTTGCTGGGTCAAGAAAACTAATACTTAAACCAACGATAATTCCTATAATAATTGCGGCGATAGTTTTAGGATTCCAATCTTTAAAGTCTTTACTGATGTAATAAATAGAACCAATAATCATCCCAAAAAAGGTGCTCCATACATACAGTTCGTAATGTACAATTAGGTAATCCAGTAATTTAGAAACACTGAAATAACTGATAATCATTCCTAAGAATAAGAGGAATAAGAATTTGCCATTAATGTATCTGTAAAAACTTTTGAAGCGACCGCCCAAAAGAAGTCTTAAAGCTGTTTTGTTTACACGTTGTAACGAGTAGATAAACTCTTCATAAAAACCAGCAACAAATGCGACTACGCCACCAGAAACACCTGGCACTTTGTTCGCTGCACCCATGGCTAGGCCTTTGATAACTAAAAATACACGGTCTTTTAATGAGCGAGTACTTTCCATTTAATCAGTTATGTTTTCTTTGCCTTTTCCAAGACGTTCAAGTAACAGAATAGTAAAAAATCCAATCACTATAAATAGTGTAGCCATTAGTAACTGACTATCACCTTCAAAATTAGTCGGAAGAATACTTTTTTCTAATAGCGGAACTTCAATTCCTTCAGAATTAACACGTGTCGATAGTATTTCTTTCCAAGGCCAAATTTTATTTAAAGAACCAATCATAAAGCCAGTAAGTATCGCTAGTGTGAGATTCTTTTTGTGTTTGAACATCCAATTTAGAATTTTGCTAAAGACCTTAATTCCAACAATTGCTCCCAAGGCTAATAATAAGAAGTTGATAAATGCTTCTTTAAACAATTCCATATTGCCTGTAAATAGGCCATCTCTTAGATTGTTTATGGTGTCTATTGCAGTTTGGTAAGCACCTAGTATTAATAGAATAAAGGCTCCAGAAACACCAGGTAAAATCATCGCAATTATAGCTAAGAACCCACAGAATAATAAATAATACGGACTATCAGGCGACGCAAAAGGTTCTGCCAAAGTGATATAATAGGATAGGATAGAGGTTAATATTATGGCAATAAAAATTAATGACGACCAACCTTTTATTTGTTTAGCGATATATATAATACTCGCTAATACTAATCCAAAAAAGAAAGACCAAAGTAAAACTGGCTCGTTATGAAGTAACCATTTTATGAGTTTTGCTAGAGATAAAATACTAATAGCAATTCCAGAAAATAAGGCTAAAAGAAAAGTACCATTGATTGAGTGCCAAGCTGTTTTAAAACCATCACTTTTCCAGACTTTAAAAAAACCAAGATTTACTTTATCAATACTTTCAATAAGTTCTTCGTAAATACCAGAAATAAAGGCAATTGTTCCACCAGAAACTCCAGGTACAACATCAGCAGCGCCCATGGCGATACCTTTTAAAATAACAGTGAGATAGCTAAAAAAGCTGCGTTGCATAATTTATTTTAATGTGAAACGCTAAGGTATGGATTTTTAGTCCAAAGATTTTTTTGAAGACAAAATAATCTCTTTAATTATTGGTCTATTTTGAAGATTAGGAAATAACTCTTCAATAATAAAATCATAATCTTTATTAAGGCGAAGTGCATTTTTTAGATGATAACGACCTTTGTCTTGTTCCAAAAGTTTAAAATACAAACCACCTAAGCGATATTCGATTTCTTCAGATTCTGGATAAAACTCAATAGCTTGAAGTAGATTATAAACCGAAGCTTCGTATTCTCCAAGTTTAATCAATATATCTGTACGATTAATCCAAGTGTCTAATTCGTAATTACCTAATTCTAAAGTACGTTTAAAGCCTTGTTCTGCTTCCTCCAAATAGTTCAATCTTAGATTGATTTTGGCATAAAGCTTCCAGTATAGGACATTATCACTGTCAATATTCACAGCTTTTTTAATATAGTGTAACGCCTTTTGATAGTTTTTATGTTTGTTATAAAACTTGGTAATAGCTATCCAACCTTTATCTAAAAGTGGGTCTTCTTCAACTGTGCGATTAAAAAACTGTACAGCCAAATCATTTTCTCCTAACTTTTCGTAGCAATATCCTATTCTTAACAGTGCAAATGATGTTGGGTCTTCTAAAGCAAGTGTAATTTTATAATTCTCAATCGCTTCATTATATTTTTCTTGCTTTTCTAATACTTTTCCTTTTTCGAGATAAGCACCAACAAAAGTATCGTCAGAAATTATTGCAAAATCAAACGCAGTATTAGCACGCTTGTAGTCTTTTACAGAAAAATACTGTCTTCCTAATTGATGCCAAGCCACTTCGCAATATGGATTTGTATCTAAATATGTATTTAAAAATTCTATTGCTTCTTGATTTTTATCTAAAAAGTCAAAACAATACACCACATTATGTAATGCTGAATAGTCCGTTTTATCAATTTCTAAGCATTTTTGAAAATAGAGTAGGGCGTTTTCAAATTGATCTAAAAACAAATATTCCATGCCAATCAAGCCAAATAAATCACTTTCTCCTTCACTCGAGCTCGATAAATCTAATGCTATTAACAGTGCGCTTATAGCTTCTTCATGTAAATCTTGCTTAGATAAAACATTTGCTTTTTGGATGTAGATTTCTTCATTATTAGGTTCTAAATAATGAAGTTCTTCAAGTATATCATTAGCTACATCAAATTTATTTTCGATGACTAATATTTCAATTTTAAATAAACGAAGGTTGATTGAAGTTGGATGCTGTTGTAATCCAAGTTTTATAGCTTTTTTTGCTAAAGAGATTTTGCCATTTTCGAGATAATGATGAATAATATTTTCAAATTCATTGGAGTCAAAAAACAAAACATCATTTGTTTTTAGCATCGACTCAAACTTTGTGAGGGACATATTATTAGAATCTTCATTTTGACTATACTCCATAGGCAGATATATTGTTCAATAAAATAAATTTAGTGTTATAGATTGAAGTTTTAATTTTTACTTGTTAATGTTTTTAACAAAATAGTTAACATCTAAAATCTTTCAACGATAAAGTAATAGTCGTTTCGTAGTGTCTTTGCTTTCAATAGTTAAAGACTTAAAGCGTGTTGAGAATATCTTTAATAATCTTACAGCCTTTAATGATTTCTTCATCAGAAATAGTTAAAGGTGGCGTAATACGGATTGCTTTTGGTTCAAATAATAACCAGAATAATATTAAACCTTGGTCTTTTGCCTTAAGAATAACTTCGTTGGTTGTCTCTGCCGAAGTTGTAATTGCGGCTAACATTAAGCCACGACCTCTTATTTCCTTTACTTTTGGATGTTGAAGGTGTTGTCTAATTAGTTTTTCCTTATCTAATGATTTTTTTATTAAATCGGATGATGTAATTTCTATTAAAGTTGCTAAAGCCGAAGCTGCAATTACGGGATGTCCGCCAAACGTAGTTATATGACCTAATTTAGGATTGTCAGATAATGTTTCCATCATCTTACCAGAAGCTGTAAATGCACCTATCGGTAATCCACCGCCAAGACCTTTGCCAGTCACAAGAATATCTGGAACACAATCGTAATTTTCAAACCCAAAGAGTTTGCCTGTTCGACCAAAACCAGGTTGTATTTCGTCTAAGATTAATAACGCACCGACTTCTTCACAACGTGCTTTTACTTTTTTTAGATAGTCATTTATTGGCTCTATAAAGCCTGCGCCACCTTGTATGGTTTCTAAAATAACAGCTGCTGTCTTTTTAGTAATATCATTTAAGCAAAATTCGCAATTAAATGTAATATGCTTAATGTCTGGTATCAGTGGTAAGAATGGTCGTTTACGTTCTTGATAATCCATAAGACTTAGCGCACCCATTGTATTTCCGTGATAAGCATTTTTTGCTGCTATAATTTCAGTTCGACCTGTAAATCTTCTAGCTAGTTTAATGCTACCTTCAATAGCTTCTGTACCAGAATTGACTAGATAAGTTGTATTTAAAGATTTTGGTAAGTTATCTGCTAAAAGTTTAGATAACTCTACAGCAGGCTGCTGAACATATTCGCCATAAACCATGACATGTAAATATTTGTCAAGCTGTTTCTTTATAGCAGAAATAACTTTTGGGTGTCGATGACCTAAAGGCGTAGCAGAAACACCAGCTACAAAATCGAGATGTGCTTTTCCCGAAGTGTCATAAATATAACTTCCTTCGGCATGACTTATCTCTAACGCTAATGGATGCGGTGTTGTTTGTGCTTGGTATTTAAAGAAATCGTCTTGCATATTAGTTGCCAGATTTTTTCTCTTTTTCAGACTTAGTCTTTTTTGATTCTTTTACTGCTTTTGGAAGATTTCTAGCTGCTTTATTTGTTATTGTTTTATCTGTGGGTTTTGCAGCTTCGATACGTTGTCGTACATCTTCATCAAAAAAATCTTCTGGCGGAATATAATCATCAAGTCCTTTAATTACTGGTAAATTTAATGACGGGTCATCTTTAAATAAATCTTCGACACTAGTTGGTCGTTCTTTACCTCGCCAATCAAAACCACGTAACTTGTTAGCATTATTTGGGAATAAAGATTCGGGACTTAAATCTCCATCAACTTTATTAATTAATCGTATTTCTTCAATATCATTATCTGATATTTTGATATTAATACTTCCAGACTTAGATTTATTAATACCGATGAGTTCTCCTAGACCATTACGAGAATAATAGATGACTTCGGCATTCTTTATAATATCAACATTATAAAGCTCATTATCTTTAAATAACCCAATTAGCTGTTTGCCTTTGGTCTGATTATAGCCATCATCGCTAATAGTGTCTTTACTAACTAAAAAGGCATTATTAAAGACTTTTAGCGAGTCTAGTTGTTCTGTTTTTACATTTGAGATTAAGTGAATTGTATCACCGGACATTTGATTTCCTAAATTCCAGAGCACGGGTTTTCGCTTTGATGCAAAAGGGTCTTTAGAACTAAAGCGCGCTAAATTTATAAGTTCAGTTAAACCTGTTTTGTGGTCTGCATGAATAGAATCTGCTTTACCAGCTAAATCACTTTTATAAATCTTTGCATTGTAGTATGCTCTTGTAATTCTATGGTTTTCTGGCCCAGTGAGCATTAAGGTGTCACTGTGCATAAATATTGAGTCTTTTTCTTGAACTGTTATTGCTAAAGCGCGTCCAGTTATAAAAACAGAATCTTTTGCTTTCCAAACTTCGGCATAATCACCTTTTACAATACTGTTGTTTATGGTGTCGGTAACTTTTATATTGTTTGTAGCTGAAGCAAAGTTTAGAGTTCTGTCAAAATAGATACTATCGCCAATGACTTCCCTATCATCATAATTGATTTTTGCATTTCGTTGAAAGTGCCCAAAATTCTCTTGAGTGTCGTAAAAACCACGTTCACAATAGATATCGTTACCTTCTCCAGTAATAGTTGATGGTCCAAAAATATAGGCGTGACCAGAATCATTAAAAAAATCGAGACGTTTGGTTTTTAAAGTATATTCAGGATTAACTAATACCACACTATCGACAAACTGATACTTTTTTGTAGGCATGTAATATCGTCCAATTCGGCTAGTTATTGTTCCTGAAGAATCTCTCTCAACTTTTCCTGAGACATCGTAATAGGCCTGTTGTTTTATTCGGTCAAAATGAAGTTTCTCGGTAGTTAAGGTTGAAGATGGTTCAGTTAAAACCACATTGCCTCGTGCAAATGCTAACTCTGTTTTACCACTATACTCAAGGTATTTGGCCGTCATAGTGATTGTATCACCTTGCACCATACGGACATTGCTAAAAGCTTCAACAAAATTTTCTTTTTTATAAAGCACAGCTTTGTCACAGTACAGATTTACGCCGTTATGTACAAAGTGAACTTGTTGTTGGTTATCTCTAAGAAAAGTAGTCGTACCAGACTCACTTCCTTTTTCAGTAAAGCCTTTACCTGCAAAAACAACTTGAAGTTTATCTTTTTTTTGAGAAAAACTTAATGTAGCAAATGCACAACAAAAAAGTAATAGTATGTATTTAAGTGTTTTCAAAAACTTTGGTTTTATAGACTACTAACCAGTTTACTTTTGCTTTAGTATCAGTTAACAGTTTTTTTAACAACAATAAAGCCAAAGTAAAAGTTTTACTTTCTCTGAATCGTTTGCTTTCTATCTGGACCAACCGAAACAACTGTAATTGGTATGTTTAATTCTTTTTCTAAAAACTCTACATAGCCGTTTAGCGCATCTGGTAATTGTGAAGCTTCCGTCATACCTGTTAAATCTGCATCCCAACCTTTTACTTCGGTATAGATAGGAGTGACGTTTTCTTCTTCTATATTATATGGTAAATGTGTAATTTCTTCACCTTTGTATTTGTAAGCTCTACAAACTTTTAAGGTTTTAAAACCAGAAAGCACATCACCTTTCATCATAATCAGTTCTGTAACACCATTTACTTGGCAAGCATAGCGTAAAGCAACCAAATCTAACCAGCCGCAACGTCGTGGACGACCTGTAGTTGCGCCAAATTCGTGGCCTACACGTGCCATAGTTTCACCATCTTTATCAAACAATTCTGTTGGGAAAGGTCCAGAGCCAACACGTGTTGTGTAGGCCTTAAATATACCGTAAACCTTACCAATTTGATTAGGTGCAACACCCAAGCCTGTACATGCACCAGCTGCAGTTGTATTAGAAGATGTTACAAAAGGATATGTTCCAAAATCAATATCTAAAAGTGAGCCTTGAGCGCCTTCTGCCAAAATAGATTTTCCTGAGATTTGCGCTTGGTGTACGTATTCTTCAGAATCTATAAATTTTAAAGATTTTAAAGTTTCAATAGCACTGAAAAATTCAGCTTCAAGCTCATCTAAATCGTATTGAATATCTACGTTATAGAAATCAATCATCGCTTCGTGCTTGGTTGCTAAAGCACGATATCTATCTTTCCAATTGGCTAATTCTATATCTCCAACACGGATACCATTTCTTCCAGTTTTATCCATATATGTTGGTCCAATGCCCTTTAAGGTCGAACCGATTTTTGCTTTTCCTTTAGCAGTTTCACTTGCCGCATCTAATAAACGATGTGTTGGTAAAATAATATGTGCTTTACGAGAAATGATAAGTGACTTTTTATAATCTACATCTTGCTCGTCTAATTTGTCTAATTCTTTTTTAAAGATAACAGGGTCGATTACAACACCGTTTCCGACTAGATTTACTGTGTCATTATGGAAAATTCCAGAAGGAATGGTATGTAACACGTGCTTTCGTCCATTAAAAACTAAAGTATGTCCTGCATTTGGACCACCTTGAAATCGTGCAATAATATCATATTTAGAGGTTAAAACATCGACAATTTTTCCTTTGCCTTCGTCGCCCCATTGTAAACCTAGTAGTAAATCTACTGCCATTGTATGTTAGTTTGTGTTGTTATTTTTTCGGTTGCCATAAAAGTAAAGCGAGTGGTTATTGATTTCGATATCAAAAACTTCTTCTATGGTTTTTTTTATAGATTGAATGCGTGGATCGCAGAACTCAATGACTTCGCCAGTATCTGTTAAAATAACGTGGTCATGTTGTTTATCAAAATAAGACTTCTCATAATGTGCTTGATTTTGCCCGAATTGATGTTTGCGAACAAGTGCACAATCTAAGAGTAATTCAATAGTGTTGTAAAGTGTAGCTCGGCTAACACGATAGTTTTTATTTTTCATTTTGATGTATAAAGATTCAATATCAAAATGTTCTTCACTATCGTATATTTCCTGAAGTATGGCGTAACGCTCAGGCGTTTTTCTGTGGCCATTTTCTTCTAAGAAACTAGTAAAAACACGTTTTACAATTTCCTGATTACTTTCTTCTTTTTTTGCATTCATATTAAGGTGTAAATTTAAACAAATTTGTCCTATTAGAATACTAAAGTTAGACTAAAACAAAAAAGAAATGAACAAGTTTTCAAGGTCGCTAAAAATGTTGTTTTATATTGGTATTATACTCGAGTAACTTTATCTATTCCGTTTATTTTTTTGAGATTTTCCATGAGTTTCTTCAACATGGTTTTATTCTTTACAACTACTGTGATTTTACCTTTAAAAATCCCATCATCACTAGAAAAATTAAGACTTTTCATATTAACATGCATGTTTGAAGAAATAACTTTGGTTACATCATTAACTAATCCTAAATCGTCTAAACCTGAAAGTATAATCTGTGAGGTATACTCTTGTTGAGAAGAATCTATCCATCTAGCCTGCATAATACGATAGGCGTAGTTAGACTGAAGACTTACAGCATTCGGACAATTTTTCTTGTGAACTTTAATACCGTCATTTATAGTTAAAAATCCAAATACTTTATCTCCAGGGATTGGATTACAGCATTTGGCATGAGCATAGTCTAATTTCTCTTCTTCTTTACCAAAGACTAGCATATCGAATTTAGACGTTACTTCTTCTTTGTCAATATATTTAGGAGGCTCAGGTTTTCTTGTTATTTTATTTTTAAAATAACTGACTAGAGCATTACTTCTTGACGATGCATAGTTCTTGAGCATTGAATTGTCAATAGTGCCAAGCCCAACACGATAAAATAAATCTAGAGAAGTTTTTAGTTTAAAATGGTTAACCATTTCATTAACCGACTTCTCGTTCAATGTTATTTTTAGCTGCTTTAATTTTCGTCTTAAAATCTCTTTTCCCTCTTCTCCAATTTCTTTTTTATCAGCGTTTAAGGCAGATTTTATTTTGCTTCGAGCTCTAGCTGTTGTAGAGTAATCTAACCAGTTACTGTTTGGTTTTGCATTTTCAGAAGTTAGAATTTCGACACGATCACCACTAGTTAGTTCATAACTAAGAGGTACTAATTTTCCGTTGACTTTGGCGCCACGAGTTTTCATACCAACTTCGGTATGAATACTAAACGCAAAATCTAATGGTGTTGCGCCTTTTGGTAATGACTTTAAATCACCTTTTGGCGAAAAGACAAATATTTCTTTGGAATATAAATTAAGTTTAAATTGTTCAACAAAATCTACAGCATCTGCTTCATTGTTTTCTAATGTTTCCTGAAGACGATTTATCCATAAATCAAGGCTGTCTTCTTTCTCATTTTCATTTTTATATTTGTAATGTGCTGCGTATCCTTTTTCAGCAATTTCATTCATACGTTCACTACGAATTTGCACCTCGACCCAACGGCTTTTTGGTCCTACTACTGTAATATGTAGTGCTTCATAACCTGTTGATTTAGGAGACGAAATCCAATCACGAAGACGTATTGGGTTTGGCGTAAAGTGGTCTGTTACTATAGAGTATATTTTCCAAGCCAGAAATTTTTCATTTTTTAAATCTGAATTGTAAATAATTCTTACCGCGAACTTGTCATAAACTTCATCAAAAGAAACACCTTGTTTTACCATTTTTCGACGAATACTAAAGATTGATTTTGGTCGCCCTTTAATTTCGTATTTAAGACCTTCTTTGTCCAATGAATCTTTGATGACTTTTGAGAAGTCTTTAATGTAAGTGTCTTGCTCTTCCTTACTGTCTTCAATCTTACTTAAGATGTCATTGTAGACTTGAGGCTGTGTGTATTTTAAGCCCAGATCTTCGAGTTCTGTTTTTATATTATATAGCCCGATTCGATGGGCTAGAGGCGCATAAATGTATAAAGTTTCAGAAGCGATTTTTACCTGCTTATCACTACGCATAGAATCCATAGTTTGCATGTTGTGCAAGCGGTCAGCAATTTTGATAATAATCACTCGGACATCTTCATTAAGTGTCAGCAGCATTTTTCTAAAATTTTCTGCTTGAAGTGAGACATCCATATCTTTCTTTAAAGACGAAATTTTAGTTAAACCATCAACTATACGAGCTACGGTTTCGCCAAAAAGACGCTCCATGTCTGCGATGGTGTAATTTGGGTTGTCTTCTACAACATCATGTAGTAAAGCTGCGGCAATACTAGTAGCATCTAATCCAATCTCTTGAGCGACAATTTTTGCGACTGCTATCGGATGAAAAATATAGGCTTCACCAGACTTTCGTCTTTGGTCTTTATGCGCATCAACAGCAACCTCAAAAGCTTGGCGTATTAGTTTTTTGTCCTCGCTAGTTAAGGTCTGATAGCTTACTTTTAGTAATTCTTTGTAAGCTTTTGCAATAGCAGCATTTTCTTTTTCGATAGCTTCCTCAGTCATAGAACTAATGTAAGAAGACCAAACGGAATAAGCAATTGTTTTGTAAGTAGAATTTTAGGATATAATTACGCTAATTATAGCAAAAGTATTTACTGCAGAATAATCTTATCAATTAGTAGTCTAAACGATTGTTCTTTCTTGTTCCCTATTAAGAAGGTAATTTCTTCCATTTGCTCACCATCAAAGTTAGCTTGGTTTAGTTTATAACCTCGAAATGATGGTTCCATTCTATTGAAAGGTATTGAGATTGTTTCCCATTTTCCTGTGGTTTCAAATGTGTAGATGTACGAATACCGATGTCTATAGCTACTTTTAACTCTAAACTGAAATGGTTTGCCGTCTCCTTTAATACGAAGTTGAAATGATTCGAAATTTGAAGAATTTACTGTGTCGAAATTGTAACGAACAGATGAAAAACCACCATTGTTCTTAAGAGAAACATCACCCGAAAATTCCCCATGACCATCTTCGTTGAGCTTAAAATTTCCATCTGAGCGTCCACCCATAACAACATCATCTAAGATTCTCCAATTACTTAAGTTGCTCTCAGAGTTAAAGTTAAATAATGTCATTTGCGGCATAGTTATTAGTATTATAACTTGAAATATGAGATATTTCATAGGTTTGCTTTTTTGCAAAGATAAATAGGATAGAAAATGAAAATTGTCTGTTTTAGAAAGTTTTATGATTGTATTTAATATAAAGTTATTATTTATAAATTGTCATTATGAAATTTAGTAAAGCTTCCTACTTTTTAATTGTATTTTTTTAATTGGTTGTCAAGACAAAGTTGAAAAACCAAAAGAAGTAACAGAAACTGAAATCGATACTCAAAAACGAGGAATTCATATTGTCTTCAAAAAAGATGGTTTAGAAACAAATCAACTTTATAAAGACAGTTCTTATGATGGTATTGTCAATTATGTAAATGATTTTGACACAATTACAAAAACAATTTATGATGAAGTGAGTTATCCTCAGAGAAGAATCTTTTTTTATAAAGTCAATGAATTACTACCAGTTGATTTATTTGAACAACCCATAGAACAAATATTTGAAGACCATGAAATAGATACTTTGTATGCGGCTAGATATAATAAAATCCCTTTTAGTATTGTTCCAAAAAAGAGTGGTAAATTTTATATTAATGGCTCAGTTGAGGATATTGTATTCATGAAAACAAAAGACACTTCAAAGGTTAGGATGCTGTCGAGTATGATAAGTATTAGCGCTGAAATTGATGTTAAGGATGTTAATTTAAATAAATAACATTATAAAGATTATATTTCTATCTCAAAACCAATTTCGTAATCACATCCTTACCGATAGCCTCATTAAGCATCGCAATAATTTTTTCTTTACCGTAACTTAATTCTTCTCTTAATACACTAGAGCTTAGTTGTACGTAAAGTGTGTCGTGTTTTAGCTCAATGGCAGTTGTATAATTATTAACGCCATTGCCCATAAGGCTAGACCAAGCATCTCGCACATCGACTTTATCTAAACCATTTTGCAGGTTGTTGCTAGAGACAAATTCTTTTAGAACGTCTTGTATAGATTGATTATCGTTGTTGCGTTTTGCCATATTATTCTAAATCTAGTTCAATAGGTTTATAACGTTTGTAAATGTATATGGTTTCTCTGTCATTGATAACTTTTAAGCTGTTTTCGTCAGCTTTTAAAACGGTTTCTTTCCAATTAGCGTATGGTGTTTTGTAGTATAAATTTAAACTATCGTTTTCAATCTTTACAGTAATGCCTTCTGCATCCTTTGAGGTGATATATTGAGAATTAAAACCAGGTTTTAGCTTTTTTCTAAAACCAATCAGGCTGTCGTTAATACTAATGTAATCTATAGTGTCATTGTACTTGTAGTCTTTTTTATCTCCATCAGTAAAGATAACCTCTTTGATTTCCCAATACCCATTAATGTATTCCAAGTGGCTTTCAGGATCTTGAGAACATGAAAATAAAACTGTAATGAATAAGACTAATGCAATACGCTTCATAACTTTATTATTTTATAAGATTGATGGATCTGTTTTACAACATTTTCGGTACGCTCGGGATGCGTATCACTAATAAAAATTTGTCCAAAGTGTTCATCATCTACCATATTGATAATTTGTGCCACGCGATTTTCGTCTAATTTATCAAAAATATCATCTAATAGTAGAATAGGAGGTACGCCGCTTTGCTGTTTTATAAAATCGAATTGAGCCAATTTCAAAGCAATTAAAAACGATTTTTGCTGACCTTGACTACCAAACTTTTTAATCGGATAACCTTCAATCTGGAATATCAAATCGTCTTTGTGTATACCAACACTAGTATACTGTATAGCTCGGTCTTTGCCCAAACTACTTTTTAGTAATTCAGCTAAATCAGTTGCAAACAAATCACTTTTATAAACCAAATTTACAGCTTCGCTACTGTTACTGATTGTCGCGTAACGTTCTTTAAAAATAGGAATAAATGTTTTTAAAAATGCATCTCTTTTCTCAAAAACAGGTTGACCAAAAGTTTTTAGTTGCTCATTGTAAACTTCTAATGTATCTGAATTATAAGTATTATTCAGAGCAAAATATTTTAGCAATGCATTACGCTGTGATAATACTTTGTTATAGCTTATTAAATCTTTTAAGTACGCTTTGTCGCTCTGAGAAATTACACTATCAATAAATTTTCGTCTAATATCACTGCCTTCGCTAATTAAATCTCGGTCAGCTGGTGAAATAATAACAAGCGGAATAAAGCCAATGTGCTCACTAAATTTTTCATAAGCTTTACCATTACGTTTTATAACTTTTTTCTGTCCCTTTTTTAAAGAAACAATCAATTTTTCGTCACGCTCGTTTTTATGAAATTGTCCGTCTACAACAAAAAACTCTTCGCCGTGCTTAATATTTTGGGTAGCAACAGGATTAAAATAACTTTTACCAAATGCTAGGTGATATATGGCATCTAAGGCATTGGTTTTTCCTATACCATTAGCGCCAACAAAACAGTTAATTTTAGTGTCAAATTCGAAAGTAGAACTTTCAAAATTCTTATAATTCACTAAAGAGAGTCGGTTAAGAAACATAAAATGAGTTGTAATCGTAGTGTTTAAAAGGTATGTCTTTAGATTTATAAAGGCTGCAAATTATTGAAAAATAACAAATAAATAGGCTTTTAATTCCCAATAAAAATTTTATTTTTGCCCTCGCACAAATTAGAAATTATGGCAACATATAAGAAAAGAGGATATAAGCCTAAAACTCAAAAAGAAAAGGTTGAGGCAATAGAAGAAGATTCAACAACAGCTGAGGTATTTAATACCTTAGACGAGTCTGCTTCCAAAACCGAAGAATGGGTTATAAAAAATCAAAAATATATCTATGGTATTGTAGGTGTTGTGGCTTTGGTGCTTTTGGCATATATGGGTTATAATAAATTTATTGCAGAACCAAATGCTGAAGAAGCTATGAATGAGATGGCAGTAGCACAAGGTTATTTTGATGAAGCACTTAATGCTACAGAAAAAGACTCTTTATTCACATTAGCATTAGAAGGTGCTGACGGAAAATATGGAATGTTAGATATTGCTAGCGAATATGGTGGAACACCAGCAGGAAATTTAGCAAACTATTATGCGGGTACTGCATACCTAAATATGAACAAATACGACGAAGCTATTAAATATCTTAACGAGTTTAAAAGTGATGACTTAATGTTATCTGCAATATCTAAAGGTGGAATAGGTGATTCTTTTGTTCAATTAAACCAGCTTGAAGATGGTTTAGACTACTACGAAAAAGCAATCAAAGTTAGCGCTAACGATTTTACAACACCATTGTATTTAAAGAAAGCAGCGATTGTAGCTATGAAGTTAGGTCAGAACCAAAAGGCTTTAGATTACCTAAATCGAATTAAAACGGAATTCCCAACGTCTGATGATGCAAAAAATATAGATGTACTTATCGGAAAAGCAGAAGCAAGCTTATAGATATGGCTACCGAAAATAAAAATTTATCAAACTACGATAAAGCTACAATCCCAAACGCGAAAAATTTTCGGTTTGGGATTGTTGTTTCAGAATGGAATGATACCATTACAGAAGGGCTCTACAATGGCGCTGTTGAAGCACTAAAAGACTGTGGTGCTCTAGACGATAGGATTACACGTTGGAATGTTCCAGGAAGCTATGAGTTAATTTATGGCTGTAAAAAAATGCAAAGTAATAATGTAGATGTTGTTATAGCTATTGGCTCAGTGATTCAAGGTGAGACTAAGCATTTTGATTTTGTTTGTGATGGCGTTACTCAAGGTATTAAAGACCTTAATGTCTTAAGTGATATTCCTGTTATTTTTTGTGTATTGACGGATAATAATATGCAACAATCTATTGACCGTTCTGGCGGAAAACATGGAAACAAAGGTACTGAAGCCGCTATTGCTGCGATAAAAATGGCACAACTTCGAAAAGATTCTAGAGGTCACGGTATTAGTATAGGCTATTAATTCCTTAACTTTTGAATAACCATTTCTGTCATTAAACCTTTTTTTGGCAGGCTTTTTGTTAACAATTATTAAGAGTTGCTTTGCCAAAATTCCTTGTATTTTAAGTATTTTTGAAAGGAATCATAGTAATTTCATTAAAAGTGTTTAATCAGCGAAAAAACAAAAAATTCAATTACAAGCCACGCTTCCAAGATTCGGGAGAACAAACTATAAAAGAAGATTTTGAATCTAAATGGAATGCAGCTAAACCAAATTCTAAAAGACGAAAAGGTTTTAGTTCTCTTCCGACAATGATTGTTTTTTTAATTGCTGTTATTGTATTAATGTATATTCTTAATGGATATATGAAATAAAATAATAAAGAATATGGGACTACTTAAAACAAAGAAGAACAAAAGATATAATTATACACCTAGATACTACAAAGGCGAAGGCAGTCCTTATGAATTAAAGCATAAGTTTGACGACTATAGAAAAACTATTAATCCAGCAAAAGGTATAAAAGGTAAATTTAATGCTGCTTTTGAGGATTATAAAGACAGAGACGAAAAGGTCAATAAGCGTGTTTTTATAATTGTGGGTATTCTTGTTTTAATATTCTTGTTTATAATTGACTTTGATTTATCTATTTTCTCTAAAGGCTAATGTCAGATATTATTCAACTATTGCCAGACCATGTGGCGAATCAGATTGCAGCTGGTGAAGTCGTACAACGACCGGCTTCAGTTGTAAAAGAATTATTAGAAAATGCAATTGATGCAAATGCATCAGAAATAAAATTGATTCTCAAAGAAGCTGGTAAAACTCTTGTTCAAGTTATAGATAACGGAAAAGGCATGAGTACTACCGACGCGCGTTTATCTTTTGAGCGTCATGCGACTTCTAAAATTAAATCTGCTGAAGATTTATTTCAGTTAAATACTAAAGGATTTAGAGGCGAAGCTTTAGCAAGTATTGCTGCTATTGCCCATGTAGAACTAAAAACTAAGCAAGAGAATGATGAGTTAGGTACTGCAATCCTAATTGAAGGTAGTGCTGTAAAATCCCAAGACGTAACGGTTACTCCAAAAGGAACATCTGTTTCTGTAAAAAATTTATTCTTCAATATTCCTGCAAGACGAAACTTTTTAAAATCAAACACTGTTGAGTTGCGACATGTGACTGATGAGTTTCATCGTGTAGCATTAGCACATCCAAATATTGGATTTTCGATGTATCATAATGGTAGTGAGATGTTCAGTTTACAAGCCAGTAATTATCGTCAGCGTGTTGTTAATATTTTTGGGACTAAAACAAACGAAAAATTAGTTCCTGTAGAAGAAGCAACAGAAGTGTTGACCGTCTCTGGATTTGTAGGTAAACCTGAGTTTTCTAAAAAGACCAAGTCAGAACAGTTCTTCTTTGTGAATAATAGATTTGTAAAAAGCCCATATCTCAATCATGCCATTAATGCTGCATTTGAAGGTTTATTGAAAGACGGTTATCATCCAAGTTATTTCTTGAATTTAACTGTAGATCCTAAAACCATAGATATAAATATTCATCCTACAAAAACTGAAATTAAATTTGATGACGAGCATACGCTTTACGCTATTTTGCGTTCGTCGGTTAAGCATAGTTTGGGACAATTTAATATTGCTCCGGTTTTAGATTTTAATAGCGATGCTAATTTAGATACACCATATAACTATAAAGATAAAGCTGGTCGTACACCAACTATTGAAGTAGATAGTACATTTAATCCCTTTGCAGGTGAGCAAAGCGCTTCATTAAATACTGATGGACAAAATAGACAGACGTATTCAAAAACGCCAGCAGCAAATTGGGAAGGTTTATATGTAGGTTTAGAATCAAAGTCAAATACATCTCAAAATGATTTTTCTGAAGTTACCTTTGAAACTGAAGCAAAGACGTCATCAATTTTTAAATCAGATGAGGTTGCTCAGACCAAAACAACATATCAGTTAAGACAAAAATACGTAGTAAGTACTATAAAATCTGGCATGCTTATTATAGATCAAAATCGTGCGCATCAACGTATTTTGTATGAAAATTTACTGA
The DNA here is from genome assembly GCF_002163855.1 of Winogradskyella sp. PC-19. Lineage (NCBI taxonomy): Bacteria > Pseudomonadati > Bacteroidota > Flavobacteriia > Flavobacteriales > Flavobacteriaceae > Winogradskyella > Winogradskyella sp. PC-19. Next base: position 2,819,686 of record NZ_CP019332.1, read on the forward strand.
AACAATTAACTTCCAAAGAGGCAACTACGCAACAATTATTATTTCCTTTGCAGTTAAATTTTTCAACTTCGGATTTCGAAATTATAAAAGAATTAAGAACGGATTTAGAATTCGCTGGTTTTGTTTTTTCAGAAGAAGAAAAAGAGCGACTTGCAATCACCGGAGTTCCTGTTGGAGTTCCAGAAAGTGAAGTATCTATTGTATTGGAGCAACTTATCAGTGATGTCGAAAATGATGTGCCAGACCAAAATTTTAGTGCATCAGATTTATTAGCAAAATCAATGGCAAAAAGCCTAGCCCTAAAAACGGGTCAGGCTTTAAATGAAGAAGAACAAGAGCATTTGGTAAATAGCTTATTTGCTTGTAAAGAACCATCAGTATCACCAACAAATAAAACAACATTTATAACATTAGGTGTTGATGATATTGAAAAGAAATTTATGTAATCAATTATGAGATTTCAAATTACAGACGCTGTAAAGCATTTGATTATTATAAACGTTATTATGTTTATAGGTACTGTTTCTATCGGAAACGGCCAATCCTTTTATGAATGGTTTGCTTTATATTTTCCTGAAAACAGTGCTTTTAAGCCTTGGCAAATTGTTACACACATGTTTATGCATGGAGGTGGTAGTATGGCTAATTTCAGTATAGCTCATATTGGATTTAATATGTTTGCTTTATGGATGTTTGGTACTTCTGTAGAGCGTCAAATAGGCGCAAAAAAGTTTTTGTTTGTTTATTTTTCAGCTGGAATTGGGGCAGTTTTATTTCAGTTAGGGTATTATTATTTTAGTTACCTGCCTAATTATAATGATTTAATGAATTTAGGTATTTCCCCGGAATATTTACAAAGCATGTTTGATACAAATAAAATTCCAAATTCATTATCGGAAGAGCAAGCAATAAAAGTTATAACATTGGGTGAAAGCTATTTTGCTTCTATGGTTGGTGCATCAGGTTGTATTATGGGTGTTTTAGCAGCTTTTGGGATGATGAATCCAAACGCAGAATTGATGCTTATATTCTTACCGATTCCTGTAAAAGCCAAATATTTTATACCAGGTATTATTTTATTAGATGTTATTTCTGCGATTACTGGACAATCTTTTTTCAGTCCAAGTAATACAGCTTACATGGCACATGTCGGTGGTGCGATTGTTGGTTTTTTAATCATGTGGTACTGGAAAAAGAATAGTATGAATAAATACCGTTGGGATAAGTAATGAACATTATTGAAAATTTAAAATATAAGTTTAATAACCTAGACGTCTTCGGTAAAATTATTGCCGTAAACGTGATTGTCCATATTATTACTTTTTTATTGGACGTATTCAAATTAAGCGGAATTTTAAGTTTTTTTAGATTACCTTCTGGGTTTAGTGACTTTTTGTGGCAGCCTTGGTCATTAATAACCTATGGTTTTTTGCATGCTGATATTTGGCATTTATTTTTTAATATGCTTATGTTATTTTATTTAACAAGAGTTACCGGAAATTTATTCCGTCATAAAATGGTCCTTAATATTTTTTTCTTAGGAATTATATGTGGTGGATTATTGTATTTAGGAATTGCTAATCTATGGCCCACTAATTTTTTTGGTGCTAGTAGAGGTATTTTAGTTGGTGCATCTGCAGGTATTTCAGCATTATTACTTTTTGTTGGTGTGTACATGCCGGATTCTACAATTAGACTATTCAATACCTTTACAGTAAAGTGGAAACATATTGCCTTGTTTTTTATAGTTATTGATGTAGGTCGTGTGCTAATGGGTATTAATCAAGGTGGATACTTAGCACATTTAGGAGGCTACTTACTAGGCTTTTATTACGCTAAGAAGTTGCAAGATGGTACTGATATCGGAAAAGGATTTGAACGCCTAGCAGATAGTTTTATGAGTTTGTTTAAACCAAAGTCTACATTAGAAACAGTGCATCGTAAAAAAAGTACTTCAAAAACTAAATCGGCTCCACGAAACAAAAGCAACACTTCAGCGTTAGATAAACAGAAGCAAGTCGATGCTATTTTAGATAAAATAAGCAAAAGTGGTTACGACAGTCTTACAAAAAAAGAGAAAGAATTTTTGTTCAAAGCTGGGAAATAATAACAAATGAAAGGACTTAAATTTTTTAGCAAAATTATTTTCTTCGTCAATTCCTTGGCTGCCTTCCTTTTATTATTAGCATATATTTTACCTTATATTCCTCCAAAAAGCTTTTCGCAACTTTCTGTATTAAGTCTTGCTGTTCCGGTTTTAATTATAATGAATATTTTGTTCTTTCTATATTGGCTGCTCAATGTAAAAAAGCAATTGTTACTATCGTTGGTAGTTTTATTAATTGGGTTTAATTATATCATTTCAATCTATAAATTTACAGGTTCTAAGACAGTAGAAGACGAGGCTAATTTTTCAGTTATAAATTATAATGTTCGCTTATTTAATTTATTTGAGTGGTTACCCAATAAGAATGTTGAAGCAGATATTTTAGAATTTTTAAAAGCAGAGAACCCAACGATTATTAGCTTTCAAGAATATAGAAAAAGCGAGACTTTTCAGCTTAAAGATTATGAGAAATTTGAATACGTTTCAAATGGAAAAGTAAAAAGTGGACAGGCTATTTTTTCAAAATTTCCTATTGTCAATTCGGGTTCAATAGAGTTTCCTAACACATCTAATAATGCAATTTTCGTTGATGTCGCTAGAAAAAAAGATACTCTGAGGGTTTATAATGTTCATCTACAATCTTCAAAAGTAAGTACTAAGGTTAGTGATTTACAAAAAGAAGGTTCTGAAGAATTAACTAAGCGCATTGGAGAAGTTTTTCAGATACAACAATCTCAAGCAGAACTTTTAATTACTCATAAAAGTAAATGTCCCTACAAGTTAATAATTATGGGTGACTTTAATAATACGGCTTATTCATACGTCTATGATAAAATCAAGGGCAGCCATCAAGATGCTTTTCTTGTTGCTGGTAATGGGTTTGGTAAGACCTTTAACTTTAATTTTATTCCGCTTAGGATAGACTTCATTTTAGTAGATAAGGATTTTACAGTGAATGGTTTTAAAAACTATGATATTAAATTGTCGGATCATTATCCTATAAAAGCAGTATTAAAGTAGTATAAAACTACAATCTACAGTATCTGCTATTATATGTATTAGTAATCCTATTCCGATTAATCGTGTAGATTTTAATAGTGCTAATAAAATGTATACGCCAATAGCGTAGTAGCTATGAAGTATATGAAAATTTATGCTACAACGGTTTGGATCAAACATTGGGTTAGCTATTAGGTGGTCTATGTCAATTACAATACCTAACAACATTATAATAGAAGCTTTTTTCCAGTTTTTTCTAAAGAATATATAAGCAACTATTATTGGAACAATAAAATGAATGCTGTAATGAACTATTGATTGTAGCATTACAATTTTGGTATTTGGGATTCTAA